>QBXD01000001.1 GCA_003283875.1 SAR116 cluster bacterium AG-321-A13
TAAATAATCAACAACAATATAATAAAATTTTTATTTCAAGTTAACTATATTATGAGTTTATAACTTAAAATAAAAAAATGAAGAAAAATTTTAAATGTACAAGTAAAAAAAGACACAAACCTGTCAGCCCATTGCTCTATCCCTATGAACCCTAGAGATTTTTACAAGACACTTACAAGACACTTGTATGCTTTTTGGAGGTGTTTTTGACCTAATTTTTCGGAATAGCTTCGGAGCAAAATCAGACCAAAATCGGATAGATAGTTTCAAATAACCCAATAACATCAATGGCTTACAAGTTAAGTCTTTGTTATTTCAAACGTATTTTATTTTGGTAGAAATGGTGGGACTAACTGGGATTGAACCAGTGACCCCTTCGATGTCAACGAAGTGCTCTACCGCTGAGCTATAGTCCCGTGTATCAAAATGTTTATTAAATGCTTGTAATATAGTCACCTTAAACGTTGCTGTAAGGAATATCTATATATAAATTTATGGGATTATCAATGATTTTTCATTAAATGTGTGACATATGTGTGACAAAACTTTTAGTTTTTTATTAAAATGATTTATCTTGATCATATTTAAAAAATATATGAAGCTTAACATGTTATATGTTTGGTAAGTTAGATGAATATTATTTATAAATTCAATTTCTTTCTTTTTATAATTTTAGTGAGTATTTTTTCATTAAGTTATACATTTTCCTATGCTCAATCTGTTGATGATAAAAGAAATGAGGCAATAAAATTATATAATGATGGTGAAATAAAAAAATCTATCATATTGTTAAAATCAATTGCTAAAGAACATAGAGATACATCTTCTATGCTTGCATTGGGAAGAATATATCTTAAAATTAAGAATAGTGACAAAGCATTTTATTGGATAAATAATGCAGCTCTTGAATGTGATAAATCTGCGATTAGCTCACTAAGAATATTTTATCAAAACAAATCTTCAAAGTATTTTGATCCATATAAATACGCGCAAATGACTAGGAATTGTTTGCCTAAACCTGATAAAAAATATTCTGATCAAAGACCACATAAAAAAAACAAACAAACTAATAAAACTATTCGATCAAATGAATATAATAAAATTGACGAAAATGTTGCAGAATTGTGGGGTAAAATTGCACAAATTGAAGGTAAATATGTTGCACATGGAACTGGATTTTCAATATTAAGCAATGGATATTTTTTAACAAATTTTCATGTTATAGATAGGTGTAATTCTATTGGGATTAGATACAATAATTTATATGGTAAAGCCTCACTAATTAATTTTAATGAGAATTTAGATATTGCCCTTTTAAAAGTTAATGCACCTACCCCATTCTACGCAAAATTTGACTCCGAAAAGTATATAGCAGGAGAAGAAATTTTTGTTGCAGGCTATCCTGTTCCTGAGCTTTTTGGAACTAAAATGAGTGTTAGAAAAGGAAGTATAACAAGCCCTCAAGTTAAAAACTTTGGTAACAGAAGAGGACGTATTTTAATTGATGCTTCAATAGCTAGTGGTAACAGCGGTGGGCCTGTAGTAAATAAATATGGGTCAATTAGAGGAATTGTTTCTGGTGGATTAAGTGAAAAATGGATCAAAAAATTTGAGGAAAAAGGAATATTAATAGGTAATTCCACTTTTGGATTGATGATTTCAGGTAACTTAGTTAAATTATGGTTGGATGAAATAAATATTAAAACACATAATGTAATAGTAAATGCCAGTAAAAGAGACACAGATACAATCGGTACAATCGCTGAAAAATTTACTGCAATAATTGAGTGTTATGAGAGATGAGAAAACTAAATACAAATAATCTCGAAATGCTTCTTAGATCTGATCAGCAAGACCTAGATAGATGTGAGAGAGCTGGAGCTGTTGATGGTGATAAAAACACTCCTATTCAGTCATCTAAATCAATGTCAAAATTTGAAACATTAGAAATTACTAAAATAGCAAAATCCTTAACGAAATTAGAAGATGATAAGTTAAAATTAATTAGTAAGCTTTCTCAAGAAAAAATACAAATGCAGAGAAAACTTGATATACAGATACCTAAATCACAGGATGAAACAAATATTCTTGCTCAAAATGAATTTGATCAAATTGAAAAAATTGCTGGACAAACTAGTGCAAAACACGCAGAAATTTCTGAAAAATTAAGTTTTGCCGAGCAAAGTTTAAGAAACATTAGGACAGCTATAAATAACAGACCACTTAGTGTACAAATGACTAATGTTTATCTTCCATTTATGATTTTATTAGCTTTTGCAGAAGTATGGATTAATAGTAAAGCATTTGAATTATTTTTTGAATCTTCACCTTTAATTTCTCTATTTTTAGCTGCGGCAGTAGGAGCGATGCTAGTCTTTTTTGCACATATATCTGGAATAACTATTAAAAGAGCTCAATCTAAAGAGATTATTGTAGATAAACCTAAAATGTATGTTCCTATGTTTGTTTTGAATATCTTAGTAATTATTTTTATATATTTCTTAGCAAAAATGAGACAAGCTTTTGTTGCGATTCAAGAACAGAGTACACAAGGTTTTAATCCTGACGATTTTGAAAAATTACTTCAAGATCCTAATTTACAAAATCTGAATATTGATGCAGAACAAACAAGCGCAATAATAAGTTTAATATCAACAAATTTAGGTGAAGCTGGTCTATTTTTATTATTAGTAAACCTACTTGTTTATATATGTGGCTTTATTGCTGCATTTATTCGTCATGACACACATCCAGATTATGAATTTGCCCAAAAACAATATGATAAATATAGAACAGCACTTACTAAGGTGGTTAAAGCCTATGATGATAAAGTTGCATCTATAGATAAAAGAAAATCAGATATCCATACTGATATTAGAAAAGAAAGAGATATTGCTGATGAAAGAATGTACGAAATTGATAAAGAAATTGAAGAAATGAACTATAAAGTCAGTGAATTAAAATCAAGTGCATTACAGGTGTTAAGATCAAGAATTAATGCTTATCGAAGTGGCAATAGAGCTTCACGAAATAAAGCAGAGCCAATGTATTTTAGTCAAAGTATAAATGTAGAGTAGAAAGATCTATTAATGAAAATAATTTTATCAATTGTATTTATGCTTATTTTAAGTTTTTCAGCACAAGCAAAGCAAAATTATTGTAAGCCTGACGATAAACAATCAAAATTCATCATCCATATTTTTGGTGAGAGTTATTATAATGAGGTTGATAAGAGACAATTTTTAAAAGGTATAGAAAAACTACAATTGAAGTTTGCAAGAGGTGATAAAATCAGAATAGTAAACCACTCTGGCATAGAAAGCAAAACAGAATTAGACCAATGTCTTCCCGGATGTGAATCTAAAAACCTAATTGATAACTTGTTAAAAAATGAATGTAGCGTTGAAATTGCAAAAAGAGATATGGTAAAATTCAAAAGAAATTATATAAAAATCTTAAAAAATGCATTGTCATTAAGTGGACAAAAATATAACGTCATCGATCACATAATTAGCTTAGATGATTTCTATAGAGGCAGAAATATTGATGATCAGCAAACTTTAGTTTTTCACTCATTGCTTCCTTCTGAAGTTGATCCAACCAAAAGATCTTCTTTTGATTTAAACTTCAGGAAAATTGCAGAAAATTATAATCTAAAAGAAATATCCCTTCCCAATGTAAAATTTGTAAACCCCAATCGAAGTAAAAACACTCTTGATTTTTGGAAAGATTTAGAATTCAAAGGCGCTCCATCCGGACTTAAAATAAAATTTAAAACAAGGGTTATTGACTAATTTTTTAAAGCTGCCTTACAAGCTTGATCTTTAAAAATAGGTTTTAATAAATGACGAGATACTGGATCGGTTTTTTTACTTTTAAATGTTCTTTTTGCCCATGAACAATGTTTTGAACAACTATTAAATACTCGTTTAATTGGATCTTGTCTGAAGCATTTTTTTCTAATTTGCAATTTAGCAGGAAGTGTCTTTGATTCCTGTAAAAGAGGTAAAATTTCTGCAGCTAAGTCAGCGTCAGCATATTTGGAAAAAATTCTAAAACCATCTGATACGTCGTGAAGATATGCACTACTTTTTATATCGCCTTTTTCATGACCTATATTTAGATAAACTAAAGCTTCAGACATTTTTTCATCATAGCTCATACTATCAGATTGTGTTGTTTGGCCTTCGATAATCATCAGCGCCAACAAATCACATCCTTCTGATTTTGTTGGGTGCTCTTCACTATCACAGCCTTTAAGGGCATATCCATATGCTTCGTCGTAAAACTTGTTCTCATATAACTTTGTTGCTAACTTAATTGCAACAACTGGGAATGGCGAACATTCATCGTTCAAACTTTCGTAATCAATATCAAAATCATCAAGATCATTTCTGTTATATTTAAGAAATTCACTATATTCATTACATGGCAATCTTTGACTTAATTTTTTTTCGATGAAAATTTTGACTGAATCTAAATCTCGTTTTGCAATGGTTAATAATTGCTTCATTGATTTTTTTGCATCTTTAAATTCACACTTGTTAAGAGATTGATCACGAGCCTCTTGAATAGTTTCATAAGGGAGGTCTAAGGCATTTCTGTTTTTAAGTGCATAGTTGAGAGCGTCACAATTATTAAAAATTGCTGTGTTTAAAAATTGATTTGCCAACTGTGCTCCACCTTTCAGTGAAGATAAAGTACTTATAAAAGATATATTATATGGTATCTTTTTAATATTATCTTTAACTCTTGGAGCTCTTAGCAACTTATTTTCTTTTCTAAGCTTTTCTTTATAAAACAGATAGAATTTTGCTAATATCTTACTATCAATAACTTCCCAATTAACATACTCAAGTACGTCAGCTATATCTCTATAATTTTTTGCAAACACTTCTATTTTATTTTCTGCAATCAATTCAAGTTGTAATTTTAACTCTTTACTTACAATAGATTTGTTAAATTCGTTAGTATTGATAAATTCCATAGATTTTTCAAAATGTAATCTAGGATCACTTTCGTATTTTTGAAGTAATTTGGCTATGTCAACATCTTCACTATTTTCAATTTTTGTTAACAGATTTTCAGCATATTTAACCTTTCTTGGAAAACCATTTGTACCTTTCTTCCACCATTCGTATGCAATAGTTGATGCCTCATTGTCTCCAGATTCTGCAGCTAATGCACATGCTGCGTTATTTCCATCTGTTTTTTGTTCACTAGAGAACCTGTCCTTTTTTTTAACTTTACCGCAGAATGATGAATCAAAACCATATCGTTTAATTAGGTTTACAAAATTTTGATGTTGTGACTTATTAGCTTTGCTTTTAAAATCAGGTATTCTTTCAACTAGTGGCATTAAATCAATGTCTTTAACTTTTAACATTCTTTGAGATGCTTTTAAGTATCCATTGATATTACCATTGTCAAAGGCCATTAGATAATATGAAGAAGCATTTCCATCGAGAAAATTTCTAGAAATACAATCTGCTATTTTGAAATAATGCTTTTTATCTTTTTTGTTATATCTGACACAACTTTTTTTACTTATCGCTCCATAAATATCAATTCTAAGCTGTGCTACTTTCTTACGTACTTTTTTAGATCCTAACTTTTCTGCTTGCTCATAGTATTTTAATGCTAATGATTTATCTTCTGATGTAAATTGACCTTCGTAATAATTGTCACCTAAGAATTTAGCAGCCTTAAGATAATTTGATTTTGCGGAAGAAACTAAAAACTCAACTCCCTTATTTATGTCTTCTTTTCCAGACCCTCTTCCCTCAATAAAAATTCTACCAATTATGTAGCTGCTTTCAGGATCTCCTGCTAAAGCATCAGCATATCCAGTTCTAAATGCAGCGTCATAGGAACCTTGATTAAATAATTTACTTACTTCTCCCGAAAAAACAAAACTTGGGTATAAAAGTATAGTAATTAAAAATAAAATCTTCTTAAGCATTACTACTCTCTAAAATTTAACATATTAATAATATGAAAATTTTAAACTTGGTGCAATAAACAAAATATAAAGTTCAGTTTTCACTACTATCATTTAAAGCTAATAAATGTTTCTTTTAGATACTAACATAACTTTTAATCAAAATTTTATTAATTAATTTTGTCATAAAAATGCAGCATATCAAAGTTATTTACCTAATATGAATTTGGATTTATCAAGACCTCTAGATGTCCATAAATGGTCTGAACATAAAGAAGTAAATGCGTTTGTTAATTTAATTTACAATGATTATTTAAAGTGGGAGAACCCAAAACTTGTTAAAAAACATGTTAAAGTAATTTTACTTGATTTGTATGTTGCATGGAAAGAAAATCCCCTTATGAAGTTAGGCGTTCACATGAATAACAACGCCTACAAAGCTAAATCTAGGTACAATGAACTCCATATATCAAAGAAAACAATCTTAGTAGTTAATCATCTACATAATTTAAAGTTTATTCACCTTAAATCAGGGTATTTTGCTCAAGGTAAAAAAGAAGGAAGAGTCACAAGAATATGGGCGGCAGATAAACTTATTAAACATTTTGAAAAAGCAAAATATGGATTAGAGAATTTTCAAACTCATAGCGATAGAGAGGTTATTATATTAAGAGATAACAGTAAAAAGGATATAGAATACGAGGACACTTCTCAAACTATCAAAATGAGAGAGCTTGTGAAAGCGTACAATGATTTACTAAAAAGAACATTTATAGATATTCCAGAATTAAAAGAATCATTCATAAGTTTAGAAAATAAACAGATATATATTTCTCAACATGAAAAGTTTATAAGGAGAATATTTAGTAATAGTTCATGGGATGAAAATGGAAGATTTTACGGTGGTTGGTGGCAAAGAATACCAAAAAAGTGGCGATCAAAGATATATATATATGATATGCCAACAATTGAGGATGATTATAGCTCTCTTCACCCTATACTTTTATATGCCAAAAAAGGAATTGATTATAATAGTTTAAAAAAAGGTGATCCCTACAATGTTGCAAAACTGGATATGGATGATCCGGAAATAAAAAGAAAAATAGTCAAAACTCTGTTCTTAACAGCTATTAATGCAAAAGATGAGAGAAGTTGTTTTCAAGCAGTTAAGTCTGAATTACAAACAGAAGCACCTAATTTCAAATTTACATTTGAGAATTTAAATTCGATATTGCAACAAATTAAAAACAATCATTCTGATATCGCAGATGATTTTTGTAACGGCAAGGGTATCGGATTACTCAATTTAGACAGTCAAATTGCAGAATATGTTATTGAAAAATTTGTTTCATCTGACATACCAATTTTATGTATACATGACAGTTTTATTGTATCAGTAAAACAAGATAATTTGTTGAGAAAGACAATGGTGGAAGCTGTTCAAAATATAATAAATAATGCTAATCCAAAGATAAAAAGAGTTGGTTTTGGTTATACAGAAATACATTCTAATCGTCACTTAGATAGAGATTTTTATTTAGACAGAATGATAGAAATTAGTGCAAAGTCACCTAATATTACAGAAGAATATATGTATAGAAAACAGTTGTTTAAACAAAATTATCAAAGTTAATTTTTAAGTTACAAATATACTATGATTTAAGTGTTTTTCCAAAAGGAGTTAAGTACATTTCTAACTCTTCATATGTAAAATCTCGATGAGTTGCCATCCAGCCTCCCTCCTCGTATGGAGGAAGATATAAGTAAATACCTTCATCAGTAAAATTCCAAAGTGATATATCAGATACTGTTTCTTCAATTGGATGAAGTAGATCTACTGGTTTACTGTATTTTTGATTAATTCTATCTAAAACTATTTTAGATAAACGAGGCATTTTATTTTTTATAAACACGTCATTGAAAGTTAGTAATCTATTTTTATCAATATTAAAATGTCTAGTATATGTACCTCCATATGCATGCGCCCCACCATGATAATATGATGAATGATAATTTTTTATTGTTATAATTTTATTAAAATAAATTTTAATATCGTTTTCATCGCTGCTATCTGCCGTCTCATAAAAACCATCATCAATATATTTTGAGAAAAATTTGTTTCGATCTTTTAAAATAATTTTATTAATTGTTTCTGATAATTCTGGATTTTTTTCTGAATAAGTTAATTCATATATAACTTCGTGCTCACCTTGAATATTTCTACATGAATGTTCTAAACATTTTCTTAGAGACTGAGATGTGTAGGGAATTATTATATCCTTATGAAAAATAACGCTATTAAAAAGAGTATGTTTTATAGGTTGTTTATTATAAAATTCTATTCTCTCACTAACCTTTTTTTCATCACAAGTTGGATCACAATGATTTTTTAGCCACAGATAGTGATAGTGAACCATAGCATCATAATAATTGCTTTCTAATTCAGGTACTCGGGATAACAGACCTTCAAATGCTATTGTTAGAGGATCATTGGAATTATATTCAAGAATATCTTTAATTTTAATTTCTAAATTATTATCAACTTCAGTTTTGTTAAGAGATGTTTTGGGTTGAACTACATAAACAAGAGCAAAAATTAATAATGGTATAGTTAAAACAAACTTTATCATGATTAAAATTTAGAAATGAATTAAGACCATAAAATGTTCATAATTTGTTATTTCTATTAAATGAGTTTCTAGATTACCGAATAATCCAATCCATTGTAATCGTACAAATCAAGTCCTAACTCATATATTTCTTTCACACTTTTCTCTGGTTGAGATTTGATATTAAGCCAACATGGTGTTTTAATGTTGTGTTTTGAACAATCAAATTTTGCATAATCAAGATATTCATAAACATCTAAATAAAAGTCATAAAAGTGTATTGTATCATGTATTAATTCGGGTGGCTTAAAACCATAATCTATTAGCTGTTCAACAATGATATACATGTATCTTCCATCCATTGTTGAGAAACGTGTTAATCGTCCATCGTCATCATCAGACATTTTATCGTTTAACCACCCGACCCATCCATTTGGATATTTAGCACGTACGATATCTTTACTCGTAAAGAGACTCTCAAATTGACTTCTCATATTATAATATACCCTACCTTCTTTTAACCCATCTTCCATTACTAAGACTTTTTATAATTCTTATTTATTTTAATATAACTTCTTAAAACAAGGATAGTAAAAGCCATATAGAACAGTCCTAAACATAAATAATGTAAGTTATTTGTTGAAATTACACTATGCAATTGATTTAGATTAGAAATAGGAAAAAAAGGCATCATATCCCTATGCATTACACTATCAAGAAGTAATTGGGAATAAGCACCCACAAACGCTCCACACCAAGCAGAAAACGTTGTTATTTTAACCTCAACCTTAAATAAAGAAAACTTTTTAGTGTATAAAATTATATTCCATAACTTCAAGCCTATCTCACAGAAAGATCTGCAAAATAAAGCTACAAATATGGCTATTAACGATGCACCTAAAATAGTGTGAAAAAATTTATGAGCAGGAATTCCTGTTGTATAGATATAATATAAAACTTCTGTATCAATAATTATGTTTGTTAATGTAAAAATCGAAAAACTAAAATATTTTGGAAAGAAAGATTTAACTGAAGTACCTGCCATTAAATGAAAAGGTGTAAAAGGCAAAAATAAAATCTCCTTGCATTAGAAAATTATTAAATTAGAAATCGAATTGCATACAGTTAATTTACAAATACTTTAATAATATTATTTATATGATAGTGTCTATTTTATGACTGATCAAATATTGCTTATGGGTAAACTTAGAAAGTGGTTTTGGTATTATGGTGTTCTGCCATTAGTTATTGCTTATTTAGTATGCCTCAATTTTTCTGCTGAGTTTGTAAATATTCTTCACATTGCAAATAAATCTATAACTTTATACTACATGGGTGAATTATTATATTATTCAACTTTAGGCATAGGTTGCTTGATGATAATTTGGTGCATAATAAATGCAATTCGTGTTTACATAATATCATCAAAGATTACTGCTCCCAAACTTAAAGGTAAAAAGTACTCTTTCAATACATCTGTAATTTTGTTTCCAATTATTGCTTTTTTCGGATTTATTCCTCTTGCATTAATTTTAAGTAAAACAAAAATATATTTTCCATTATTTCCTTTAATAGAACCAATAGCTCAAGACTTGACCCAGTACCTTTTCCCAATCTATCTGTTAATTATAAACGCTTTAGAATATATGTTTGGAAACTTTTCTTATTCCTATAAATACATTTCTTAATTTTTACTATTTGCCACGAACTTACCTTATTTCATACATAATCAAGTCTTAATTAGGCTTATAAAAGGTACAATGAACCTAAAAGTATTTTGTGTTTCATTTATAAACCTCCTAGTTGCATTAGCAGTTCCCGCTGCTAATGCCTCCCCTTCAAATCCTGAAAATTTATTATCACGATCATCCATAGAATATAAAAAATCCAATTTCTACAAATCTGATTATTTGATTGCTAAATATTTAGGTAGTAAGAATTCAAATATAACGAATGCGATAAATACTATTTATGATAGAAAAAGCAACCAAACCCCAACATCTTTTATTGATGGTGAATATTCAAATGAATTCTTACAATTCTTTTTTACAAGAACACTTCATCAATGGGGCTCCCAAAAGAAGGATGATGATGATAATATTCTTGTAAAAATTAACGGAAGCGAAAATCAGTACGTATCAGTATGGGGAAAACCTTACATAGAAACATGGTATATTCTTGCAAAAGGAAAAGAAAAAGAAATAGCTTATACTGTAGGGATGCATAGTGCAAAAGTCAGGATTGGAAAAATTCATGAATCTGATCGATTACACCAACCTTGTGACACTTTTGATATAAATGGACCTATTCAGTATTTTTATGAACCAATTTTCACAGACATTAACAACAACGGTAAAAAAGAGCTTCTTTTAAGATACAATGTCACTGTCGCAGACGGATATATACAGGTTTTGGATATTTTTGTTCCAAGAGTAAAAAATAATTATTGTTATTTAAGTCATAAGAAAAGTTATTATGGAAGAAATGGATTTGCTATTTTTGAAAATGGTAAAGTTGTTGTAAGCCAACAAACGAAAAAAGAAGGAGAGTCAGTCTTAGGCGCAACACTCCAAACTATGAAAAATTATAGTCCAAATGGCGATTTAATTAGTGAAAAGAAAGTCTTTAATTTCCTAAGAACTAAAAAAATAGACATTCTAAATCCATATACAAAAATAAAAAAATCCGAAAAGAAATCTTACGAAGCCAATCTTATGGTTTGCCTAAGGGGGACAAAAACCCTTCCAAGTAATTGTGAAAATTTGGTAGATACAAGAGGCCCTTACAAAACAGAAGTTGAATGTGAGGACAGAATTTTGGAAATAAAAAAAGATCTTCCAAAATATAAGCCCATGTATGTGGCAAGAGGTTATTTATGTGAAAGAATTGCATTAAATATTAAATAAAATGATCTTATGTAGTTGATTATGATTGATGGAGAGTTAAAATGGAAGGGCTGATATTATTTTTTGCTTTAGCATTATTTATTTATGCAGTTAGATTTTTTCACAAAAAAAATAAACAAATTGAAGAAGAAGTTAGGAATCAAAAACAAAAAAAACAAATGGAGATACAAGAAAATAATTTAAAAACTATAAGGGAAAATTATAAGAATTTAATAGAAAATGATGACACCGAAACTGAATTTGACGGAAATGAAACTTCATATGGTGAAGAAAATATAATTCATGGAGGTGCACTTAATTATAGTAATTGGAGCTTTGAAAACACTCTAAGATTTATAGGTAAAAACTCTCTCAAATTAAAACATATTGATACAGAAAAATATGCATTTAAACATATTTCATTTGATTTAGATTCGAAAAAATCATTTTCAAAAAACTTAGATGTTATAGCTTCTCAAACTGAAAAAGTTAAAAAATATGAAGTGCAAAACAAGACTGATATTACTGAAGCAATCAAACATATAAATCTTGTTAAAAATGAAATAAAAAAATTAAAATCTTGGATTATTCAAAATATAGAAAAAATTCTTATAGAAAATGCTAAAAAAGGTAGAAAACTGCCTTTTGTAATCTATTTCAAAGATCATTATGATAAAAGTGTGCAATGTTGGTTAAATATAGAATTTGAGCGCTTAGGATTATCTCATCCTGACGTTTATAATTTGGATGAACAGCAAACCTGTGAAAAGATTTTTACACTCATTAGTTCTAATCTAAAAATCGATAGACATTTTAAAAAACTTAATTTGGAATATTGCATATATAAAAATCTTGACGGATTAATAATTTTTAAAGAAGGAGAGAAAAGTCGTTATTTGAAAGGTGAAATTTATTTCAATTGAAGTAAAGATAGCCAATGAAAAGTATATTTAGAGTTATAAGTAAAAAGATATAAAATTTTAAAGATGAAAGATTTTTTTTCTGCTTGCCTAAGTCTTCAGCAATCTCCTTTATATAATTTAGTGGGTTTCTACCATCAACAGTATTAAATCTTTGATTTAAATTTCTTTCTACTGCGTCTATCTGAAATCTTAAATCTAATAATTTTTGAAAAATTGTTTCTTTTGCTACTGAAAAATTAAAGAAAGCATCTTCATATTTATAATTTTTTTCTATAGTTGCTTCAGTTAAGTGATTAATACAACTAAAGTTTAAAGTTAATGTTTTAAGTTTTTCACCGGGAATATCTTCAAAATATCGAGTTGTTTTTTTAATTTCAAAATATGTACTAATATTACTACTTGAATGTGGCTTTTTTAATAAATCAATAATTTTTTCATACTGATCATTGTATATATTTATCCTACCATCATACATTATTTGCACTAAATTATATAATTTTCCGTCAATTTCTATTATATTTCTGGAAGATTTTTTATCATCTTTTTTAGAGATTGGTTTTTTTTCAACATCAAAGTAAATTGAAATATTTGAACCTTTATTATCCACAGCGTTAGAACTGCTTAAGATTGCAAGTTGTTTGTATGAAGTCCCTTTAAAAAAATGTAAATTCTCTAATTGAACATCATCAGAGAAGTATTTTATAAAATTAAAATATTTTGTATTGTTTTCTTCATCAAATTTTTTAATAAACTTTAAAATAGGATGATTTGTAAAGCCTAAAAACTTTCCATATAGAAAAGTTTTATGTTCCTGAATTAGAGTAATATCAGAAGCTTCTGAGTCATAATTACTTAACCAATCATCAGTATTTAAATTTTCATCATAATTTTTTAAATTCTGACTTAACTCTAATATTTGAGCAGTTTGTTTAAATCTAGATATAGAAATTATTGAATAAACACTATCATTTAAAGTAACATATTTTTTGTATAATTGTTTTTTTTCTAATTCCATTTTAAAATATTAACAAATGTAACTTTTAAGTAAAATGTAAAACTGTTAACTATGAAATATATTTTAATATTAATTTATTTTGTACTTAGACTATCAATAGCCTCAGCATCAGATTTAACAATAGATGATTTAGTTACTCGAGATGGTCTTTATTATAAGAAATTTACTGATGTTCCTTTTACTGGAGAAATAAAAGGTAGGGAAAATGGATCATTCAAGAACGGCAAGAAACATGGAAAATGGCTTAAGTTTTATGAAAACGGACAATTAGAAAAAAAAGGCTATTATAATAAAGGTATAAAAGATAAAGAATTTTATAATTATTACACTAATGGAAAATTATTCAGTAAAGAAATTTTTAAAAATAATCCCGGTGAGTCTTCTAGTGAACGTATTGAATATTTTCATGACGGAAACGTATCATTAAGAGGTGCAACTCTTGATGGAAAAAAACATGGTGAATGGCTTAGCTACTATAAAAACGGTAAATGGGCTTCTTTGTATAGATATTTAAAAGGAAAACTTGATGGTAAATTAGTTAATTATTGGGAAAATGGTAAAGTTAATATGACAGGATACTATAAAAATGATACAGAAAACGGAGAATTTTTTTGGTACGATGAATATGGTAAATTAGTAAGAGAAGGTCATTTTGTTAACGGAAGAAAAAATGGAGAATGGACTTTATATAAATACGGTAGAGTCGATATAAAGAAGTATTATAAAAATGGTAAAAGAGTAAATAGTCCTTAATATAATTAATAAACTTACGAGTTAGTTGTACAACTAACGATGCAACTTAAAACGGCCTCTAAGTTACATGCAATAGCTAGTATATCCCCAGTGTCCCTTGTATACCCTTTATATTCTTATTAATATAATTTAAAACATCATTTAAAAGCGATTTAAGAGTCACTGAGTCTATATAATTTCATGAACCCTTACGTTTACTTATCTCACAAACTTTGACTCTGTGTGAGTCTTATTTCGAGCCTTTATAATGAGCATATCTGAATAGCTGCGATATTGTTCTGTGCCCACTAATTGACGCAATGTGAGGTATAGAAAGATTTTGCTCAAATAGACGACTAATGGCTTCATGCCTAAAATCATGGAACCGTATTTTAATATTAAGTTTGTTGCATAATCGCTGATAACAGAGCCTCAGACTATTTACGCTTATTGGAAATACTTTTTCATCGATCATTTCTAAGTTTTCTAAAACTACTCGAACATTATCATTAATTTGAATGGACCGAGCATAACCAGTTTTTGTATTATTAATATTAATAAAATTACGTTTTAAATCTATATCCGACCATTTAAGACAAAGTATTTCTCCTCTTCTCATTGCAGTATTTAAAGCTATTAAAATAATGGGCTTTAAATAGATGTTACTGTGCTTTGAAGCTTCTTCCAGCAGTGTTGTAAGATCATGATCATTTATACGCCGAACAGCTCTTTGGTGGATCTGTGGGAGTCTAATGCCCGTAAATAGGTCATTCGGAACGTCCCAGTCCCATTCTAGTTTTGCAACTTGCAGCGCATGTTTTACAATGCCAAATTCACGTATAATTGTTGATGGCTTGACGCTCAATAATCTCTTATCTCTGTATTCAGCTATCTGCGCTGCTGATAGCATATTAAGAGGTAATGCAACCCATTTGTTTTTTATAAAGGCATTAATCATAAAGGTTTCAGATGAAGCTGATTTCTTATGGGGAATTACAACTTCTTTATATTTGTCTAAAATCTCAAAAAGTGTTTTGGGACGATATTGCATTCCTACTTTTATATTTTTTTCGAGCTCTATTTCTTTCGATCTTGCCCACCGTCTTGCAAGATCAAGAGTAAGAAAAGTTGCAGATGTCCCCTTTCCTCTTATTCTTACTTGTACCTGATACTTGTTATTTCGTTTACGTATTGTTGCCATATATCTCTCCTATTATGACTGTAGAGTGACAACAACGAAAAATATGACTTACATTTGTAGCTAAACTGTTGATATTATGGTAAAAACCTACTGGGATTGAACCAGTGACCCCTTCGATGTCAACGAAGTGCTCTCCCGCTGAGCTATAGTCCCATTATCAAATTATTCAATATGTGATACTAATATAAATAATGTTAAAAGATAAAATGTAAAGTTAAATAATCATGAGAAAAGTTATTTTGAAATGTAAGGGAAAAGAATTAGTTTTCGAGTTAAGAGATACTTTAACTGCTGACATAATTTATAATTCATTACCACTAAAATCAAAAATACAGAAATGGGGAGAAGAAATTTATTTTGAGACTGGATTAAGCATTGAATTAGAAAAAAACGCTAAATCAGTTGTAAATATTGGTGAAATTGCTTTTTGGAATAGTGGATCTGCTATAGCCATAGGATATGGAAAAACTCCAATTTCTAAAGGTGACGAAATAAGACTAATCTCACCTTGCAATATATGGGCGGACTGCAAATTTAATAAAAGTTACATCGAAAATATAAAAGAAAATGAGATAGTTATTTTAGAAAAAATTTAAATTTATAGTTCTATATATATAGTGTCTAATGTTTTTTTAAAATCATAATTTAGTGGTATTGGAGTATTTTTAACTCTATCTACATATACATGTACAAAAAAACCATCTGCAGAAGAAATTTCATCTTTTTCATGAAATAAACCTACTTCATACCTTACTGAACTAGTTCCAATTTTGGTTACTCTTATCCCGGCATCAATATCTTCAGGATATTGAAAGGAAGAAAAATAATTGCAGCCTGATTGAACAATTAAACCGATATTTTTACCATTTTTTATATCAATTAAATTGTTTTGAATAAGCCATTTATTAACTGCAGTATCAAATAATGCATAATAAACAATATTATTCATATGGCCATAAATATCATTATCATTCCACCTTGTGCTTATTTTAGAGAAAAAATTATATTCACTTCTATTAGAGGGTTTTTTTTTCAATTTAAATTCCTTTGCCCTTAAATTCTTTAAGAGAACATATTTTAGAAGAAATAAAATCTATTTTATTTTCAGGCAAAGAAGCGATGTTCACACGACCATCTGGCATAAGGTATATTCCATTTTCTTTCCTCAAGACCATTATACCTTCACGGGATATAGGTAAAAGAGAAAACATACCATTTTGGACTTTTAAAAAACTAAAATAATCTGTTTGTTGCTTTTCTTGTAAAGAATTTGAAAGTTTATGTCTCAGAAACACAATTCTGTTCTGCATTGTTTTAATTTCTGAAAGCCAATCTTTTTTTAAAACTTCATTTTTTAATAAGATATTAATTATTTCTGCAGCATGATCAGGTGGATGAAAATAAAGCTCTCGCGCTATCTCACTTAACATAGTTTCTAAAGATTTGCTTTTAACTTTATCAACATCAGTTATTACCGCAATTATTCCACATCGATCTCTATATACACCAAACGTTTTACTTGATGAAACTGTAATAATTACTTCTGGTACTATTTGAACTAATTTTCTAATTCCAAGAACATCATCTATTATATCCTTCCCTAATCCTTGATAGACTAAATCAATAAATGGTAATATCCCCTTTTGAAGACAAATATTGGCAACTTGTTCCCATTGTTCTAAAGATAAATCTGCACCAGTTGGATTATGACAACATCCATGTAATAACAATGAATCTCCTGATTTAAGTTTATTCAAGTCATTAATCATATTATCAAAATCTAATAAATTATTTTGTTGATTATAATAAGTATGTTTGGAGATTTTCAATCCAGCTTTTTCAAACATGAATGGCTGTTGTCCCCAAGTAGGATCAGGAATAGATATAAGTTTATTTTGCACATTATTTTTTATCAATTCACCTGCAATACGTAATCCAGAACCAGCACCTGGTATTTGTATAGCGCCAACTTTGTCTTTTCGTTCAGAAAGAATGTCTTTACCAAGAACTAAATCTAAAATATTTTTACAATATTCACTATTTCCTGCAGGAGTTTTATACGATTTTGACTTTTCATTTTGATACAAAATACTTTCAGCTTTTTTTACAGCTTTAAAAACTGGAGCCTCACCTTTTTCATCTCTATAAATTCCAATGCCCAAGTCAATTTTTGTATCTCTTGCATCATTTTCTAAATCTTTAAACATTTGTCTGGTTGAATCAAGTGACGGATCTGGAATGTTAAAATGTCTCATATCAAACTTTCAATAATTATTAATTAGTTTTTAAAATAAATTAATATAAAGTAAATACATTTAATTTATAAATAAAAACAAATTATATTAATTTAGAAATTTACAATGCTAGAAAAATTTATTAGGACCAATCCCAAAAATGCAATATTATTAACTGTACCACATGCTGGTGATTTTTATCCCAATATTTTTATACAAAACTTAAAATTAAAATTAAATAAAGTTAGAAAAATTGAAGATTTTCAATCTAATAGAATATTAGATTTAATGGATTTTAACAGTGCAGATGTTATTATAGCTAAATGCTCTAGGGTAGTTGTAGACTTAAATAGATCTAGAAATGCTATAGATAACGATATGTTTATTAATAGGGTAAACAATCATCATATAGATGAAAAAAAAATGATTTCATTTGGCCTTGGTGTTTTCCCAAAAATTATTTTAAGTGAAAATATATTTGAGAATAAATTACCAGTTTCATATGCTAATTTTATTTTAAAAAATTATTATGATCCTTTTCATAAAATTTTATCAAACCAAATAAATAAATTATTAAAAAGATTTGGGATTTGTTATCACTTTGACTTACATACCATGCCATCCAATGCTCTAAAACAGTTCAAGAAAAAACCAGATATTGTCTTAGGAAATAATCATGGAAGAAGCTCTTCGAATGAATTAATGGATTATATGCGGAAGAATTTTGAAAATAATGGTTTAATCGTTCAATTAAATAATCCTTATGCAGGTGGGTTTATTACTAGAAACTACGGCAATCCATCAAAAGGCGTTGAGACCATTCAAATAGAAGTTAGTAGATCGTTATATATGAATGAAGAAAAGCTTTTAATAAGTAATTTAAAACCATTGCAAGAAATTTTTAAAAAAACTTTTGAAAATTTTAATCTTTACACAAAATGTGCTGCTGAGTAATTAGAGCAATCTTTCAATCGTTAATAGTTCCTCAAGTTTGCTGTTAATTACTAATTGGTTATTTATGATTTTTGTCACCAAAAGTTCTGCGTAAAATGGCGCATAAACAAATCCCCAAGCACCCATCCCACCTAAAATATATATATTATTTGATTTTTTACCTGTTAACGAGCTTAAATCACCAAAAAATGGCATTCTATCTTTAGTACTCGCCCTTACACTTACTCTGTGACCACTTTCATTAATATTATAAAAAATATTTTTTCTTAAAAATTGTGGTATGGAGTTTAAATTATTCATTTGGTCAATTTCTCTAAAATATGTATTGGCATTTCTATTAAATGAAGCTCCTATTTGGTGATACCCCTTAAAAGCTTGGGAGAAATGATGACCATAGCTGAAATTGATTTTTAAATTTGAACTTAACTCATTTGCTTTTAAATAAGTTACCTGGCCTGAAATTGGGTTTATTGGTAAATTTCGACTAAGATTAGTCATCTCAAATCCATTGGCCCAAATTACTGTTTTCGCTTTCAATCTGTTACCAAATTTATCAATAATAATATTAAAACCATCCTTTGAAGTTATTTTTTTAACATCAAATTTCGATATAAATTCTACATCTTTTATAAGATTTTGAATGAATTTACTATTATCTACTATACCACTAGATTTCATATAGATATGATTAATAAATTTTAAACAATTAAGTTTGTCATAATTATTATTAAGCAAGTCTAAGGGCCAATTATTTTCTAGTAGTTTTTTAAATTTAATTATATCTCTGTCTCTAGAAGGAATTAGAACAAGACCATCTGATCTTGGGATTGCATTTAAGCTTTTTGCAATTTTCCTTGAATATAGAAAAGCTTCAAGTGACAACAGACCATAAGGAGAATCATCCATAGTTAATTTTGGCATTTGAAGAGCTATTTTATTTCCACTTGCTCCACTACCAAGTTTATGTGATTTATCAATTATAAAACACTCGATATTTCTTATCCTAAAAGCATAAGCTATAGAGGCACCAGAGATACCTGACCCAATTATTGCAACTGGACCTATATTTTTTTCACAGCTAAAATTGTTTTGTTTAATACTAATTGGGATCTTTTTAATAGCATAAGAAATTTCTTTTTTCTTACCGTACCCACTTACTTTTGAAACTTTAAAACCAGCATTTAACAAACCTCTTCTGATATTACCTGCAACAGAAAATGTACTTAAAGATCCATCTAAATTAGTAAAATTATAAAGTTGTTTAAAAATTTTATCAGTCCACACCAATGGATTTTTTTTTGGAGAAAAGCCGTCTAAAAACCAAGTATCTGCTCTAAAATTAAAATTGATTAAAGAAGTAATATCATCATAAATTAAAATTAAATTTATATTGTCAGCTTTTATATAAATTCTATGAGTTGATTTACATCGTTCAGGAATATTTTTTAAAAGAAAGGTTGAATATTGATCCAATTTTTTGAATTTTTTGTATACTCTTTCAATATCCTTTTTATACAGAGGTGCATTTTCAAAACTTACATATGTTAAAGATCCATTAGATTTTCTATTTTCTTTCCACAATTTCCAGGTTAAAAGAAAATTTAAACCCGTACCAAAACCTATCTCAGCAATGACAAATTTTTGTTTATTTTTAAATTTTTTAGTTAAATTGTTTGTATTAAGATAAACATGCTCAGTCTCTTTTGGTCCATTCGATTTATCAAAATATATATCATTATAAAATTTTGAATAAATTCCTAATTTCGATGAAATTGAAAATTTAGGATTTATTAATTTATTTTTCATTTTAGATCTTTATAAATAAACATAAATTTATTAAAACAATTTTATACATTATATAAGCTAGAGATTTTTAATAGTACATGTTTTGGGAAATAAAAAAATTAAAAGACATGACATCAAGTGAGTGGGAGTCATTATGTGATAAATGTGGTAAATGTTGTGTGATCAAACTGGAAGATTTTGATACTCAGGATATTTATTATACAAACGTATCATGCAAGTTGTTATGTGAAAAAACTGCATTATGCAAAGACTATATTAATAGAAAATCAATAGTACCAGATTGTACAGTTTTATCTTCAGAAAATTTAAAAAACCTTAAATGGATGCCCGAAACATGCGCGTACAAGCTTATAGATCAAGGAAAAAAATTACCCAAATGGCATCCTCTTATATCTGGAAATGAAGAGGAAATCGTAAAGAGTGGTAATAGTATAAAAAATAGGGTAATTAATGAAAAAAATATAAAAGTTAAAAACTTACCTGATTATATTTATGACTGGTAAAAATTATAGGTAAAAATATGTCAAAGAATATGTGGATTTTAGCGGCATTAATTTCTGTTCTAGTTATAGCTTCGATTTATCGAGAGCAATCAGGTATGGAAATGCCTGATCATTTAAATTGTAAAGAATCAATGTTACAACAAATGTTTTCAGATAAATGTACGCCAAGATCTGGATTAATAAAGAAACAATAAAAATCTAATATAGAGTTCCTAATAAATGAAAATTGCAATAATTGGTTCTGGTATATCGGGGCTTTCTTCGGCTTTACTTTTGTCACAAAAACATAATATTACTTTATTTGAAATTGACAAAAGATTTGGAGGCCATGCAAACACCGTTGACATAACACATAAACAAAATTTAATTTCAGTTGATACAGGCTTTATTGTTTATAACAAGTTAAACTATCCTAATTTAATAGGTTTTTTTGATTTTTTGAAAATAGAAACAATAAATTCCGATATGTCCTTTGCTGTTTCAGCAAGAGATGGACAATTAGAGTATTCTGGATCTATGACAGGGATATTTGCTCAGAAAAGAAATTTATTTAATATTAAATTTTATAAAATGCTTAAAGATATTATTGTTTTTTTTATTTTTGGTTACAAATATGCTTTTCAAGTTAAGGAAAATGAAAGTTTAGGTGAATACGTAAAAAGGTGTAAGTTTAGTGAAGAGTTTGTAAATGATCATCTTATCCCAATGTCTTCTGCTATATGGTCTTGCCCAGAAAGGGAAATATTAAATTTTCCTGCTAAAACTCTACTTACTTTTTTTAAAAATCATCAGTTAATCAATTTTATATTTCGACCAAAATGGAGGACAGTTAAGGGTGGTTCAAGACAATATGTGAATAAAGTTATAGAAAAAATCAAAAAAAATAAAAAAAATAAGTTTGTCTTAAATTCAAAAATAAAATCTATTTTTTCTAAAAATAACAAAATTCAAATCAACTTTGAAAAAAACACTGAAATATTTGACAAAGTTATTATGGCAACACATCCAGATCAAACGATAAGATTAATTAAAAACTTAGATAAACAATCAACTGATATTCTAAGTAAATTTAAATATCAAAAAAATACAGTTTACTTACATTCCGATAAAAACTTGATGCCTAAAAATAAAAAAACATGGTCTAGCTGGAATTATATATCTAGCAAAAAAGAAGAAAAATCGTCAGTGACATATTGGATGAATTTACTTCAAAAGATTAATAATTCTCTAGATGTATTTGTTAGTTTAAACCCATATATAATTCCATCAAAATCTTTGACTTACAAAAAAATTATTTATGAACACCCTATTTTCAATTCCAAAACTAATGAAGCTCAAAGTAAAATAGTTGAAATACAGGGAAAAAATAATATTTTTTATGCAGGGGCTTGGTTAAAATATGGTTTTCATGAAGATGGTATTGCGTCTGCAGTCAATATAAGTAAAACCTTTAATGTTAAAGTACCCTGGGAACAAAAAATTTGAGTAAATTTAATGATATTAAATACAGGTAGTATTAAATTTTATAATGGTTTTATTCATCATTCAAGAAAAGGTGGCAAAGAACATTTTTTTAAAAATAAAATGAATGCAATTTTTATAGAATTAAGAAATGATAAATGTAAAGAGACATATAAATACCCAACTTTATTTTCTATAAATAAGTTTAATTTATTAGCCTGGCATTCATCAAATCATGGGGATCAATTAAATCACTCAGAAAATCAAAATTTGTATCAATTTATTTTATATTTAATCCAAAAATCTGGTGCTAATAAAAATAAAGTTTGTAATATTAAATTATTAACATTCCCCAAAGTACTTGGTTGGGGATTTAATCCTTTATCTATTTATTTTTGTTATGATACCAAAGGTTCATTATTACATTCTGTTTTTGAAGTAAGAAACACGTTTGGAGACATACATCATTATGTATTAAATAATATAAATAAAAATAAAAAAGTCCAAAAAACATTGAAAAAACTTTTTGTATCCCCTTTTTATCCGCAAAAAGGTTACTACTACCTATGTGCAAATGAACTAAATGATAAAATTTTAACTTCTGTAGATTATATAATTAATGAAAAAAAAGTTTTTTCTGCTTCCATGGATTTAAAAGAAATAAAATTTAATAATCTTAATATTTTAAAAGCTTTTATGAAACTTTATTTGTTTCCTGGCAAAATTTGGATAAATATTCATTTACAAGCTTTTTTTCTTTGGTTAAAAAAAATCAGGCTTTATAAGGTTCCGTCTAGTCAAAAAGTTAAACATTCATTCGGCATCAAATTATCAAAAGATTAACAAATTTATTTTTATTTATAAAAGGAAATCAATATTAAATGAAATTTTGGAATAAATTATTTTTGAATGAAGTAAAAAAATTCCCTTATGGATCTATTTCTATAGAATGGCCAAATGGAATCACGAATAAAATAGATGCTGACAATTATGGTCCCCATGCACATTTAAAAATAGCTGACAATAATGTTATAAAAGAAATTATTCATGGTGGGTCAGTAAAATTTGCTGAACTATATATGGACAAAAGAATATCATCTGAAAATTTGACTTCACTTATGCATTATTGTGCCCTAAATAATGATCAAGCTGAAGAAACATTTAAAATTTCTTTTTTAAAATATCTTCATAATAAATTTTTACATTTCAAAAATAGAAATACTAAAATCCAAGCAAAGAAAAATATCTCATATCATTATGATTTAGGTAATCAATTTTATAGATATTGGTTAGACAAATCTATGACATACTCTTCTGCAATATTTTCTAATCAATATGATAAACTCGAACTTGCTCAAAAAAATAAATATAAAAAACTAGCTGAGTTATCAAATATAAAAAATGGAGATACAATATTAGAAATCGGATGTGGATGGGGCGGTTTTTCTGAATTTTTAGCAAATAATTATAATTGCAAAATAACTGCTATAACAATTTCTAAAGAGCAATTTAATTTTGCAAAAAAAAGAATTGAAGAAGCCAATTTGTCAAAAAAGGTAACAGTTTTATTATGTGATTATCGTAATATTGAAGGTAAGTTTGATAAAATTGTATCCATAGAAATGTTTGAGGCAGTGGGTAAGGATTATTGGAATGTTTTTTTTGATAAAATTAAAAGTATATTAAAACCTAATGGTAATATTGGGCTTCAACTAATTACAATCGATGATAAAATTTATAATATTTATGAAAAAAATCCAGATTTTATTCAAAAATATATTTTTCCTGGTGGAATGCTACCCTCATTCAAAATACTTGAAAATATTTTGAGTAATAACTCATTATATATAGAGAGCGTGAATAGTTATGCTAATGACTATGCAAAAACTTTAAGTTTGTGGAAACAAGAATTTAATAAAAATTGGGAAAATATTGAAAAACTTGGTTTTGATGAAACGTTCAATCGAATGTGGAATTATTATCTTTCATATTGTGAAGGTGGGTTTCTTTCAAAAAATATAGACCTAAAACAAATTAATTTAAAATTTAATTAATTTTTAATTTTAAACATTCGCAAACTAATTTTATATAAAAAACCAAAAAAAGGTAATTTTATGAATATACCATTTAAAGAATCCCAATAATCTAGATGAGATATAACTTTACCTTCTTTATTAAGTGTTATATCGCTCATTCCCTCAATGGATTGTGAAGCTTTAAATGCGTAAAAAGTCATTTTCCATTTTAAAAAAATATGATCTTTATTTTGAGCATAATCTATAATGTCAAATTTTGGCTCTTCAATAGTATCAAACATGTGATAAAAAATATTTTTAAAATTATCTAAACCCTTAATATTATTAAATGGATCAATAAAAATTATATCCTTTACTACTAAATCATCAAATTTTTTTATGTTTTCTTTATTCAAATTAGAAAATAAATTTAGGTAATTATTTATATAATTTTTTTTCATATATTTATTTTTTAACAAACAAATTTTTTAATAAGTAGAGATGTCAACTTATCTGGTAACATGCTTAAGATTTTCATGAAAATTGAAAAATTAAGTGGGAACGAAATTTCAAATTTATTAGATTTCATCCGGTTGTAAATAATTTTGGCTGCATCATCTGCTTTCATTAACCCTGGCATATAAAAATCATTTTTAGCAGTCGCCGGTGTATCAACAAAGCCAGGACTACATACCTGTACTTTAACACCTTTTGAGTTTAAATCGTATCTAATTGATTGTGCGAATGATCTTAACGCTGCTTTGGTAGGTCCGTAGGCAGCTGCTTTTGGTAAACCAATCCAAGCTGATATACTTGACATTATAATTATATGACCCTTTTTGGTTGTAATCATTTTAGGTAAAAAAGCCTCATAACTATTTATAACTCCCAAGTAATTAATATTCAGATGTTGTTTATAATCTTCAATATTATTTTGACTTGCGTCTACTGGGTTATAAATTCCTGCGTTTAGAAACAATAAATCGGCTGGACTATTTTTTTTGGCTATTGATTTTAATTTGGAAAAGTCTTGAACGTCACAAGCATAAATTTTCAAATAATCTTTTTTTTGAAACAGACTGTTTTGCATTAATTTTAATTTTTCCAAATTACGACTTAAGCCAATTACTTTCCAATTATGCTTTATCAACAACTTAGTTAATGCAGCACCTATTCCTTCACTAGCTCCTGTAATTACAGCAATATTTTGTTTCATTTTGAAGTTTTCTGTTTTATTCGAGAAATTTATTTAAATCTTACAACTTTGATAACGAACTATAACTGCCCCTCTTACTTTTGACTCTAATACTTTAATATTAACAGAAAATTTTCCTGCCATAATATTTTTACTTATTGGTAAATTACCTTCAACAATGTCATTGTTACCCAAATAAATAAAAATAGCTCTTAGAGGTTTAGAAGGGTCAAAATATGGGTTTTCATTTATTGTGTCAGTGATATTACCTTCAGCTTTTACTTTTAAACTTCCTGATAATAGAATTAAAGTATTTTCAGGCGGCACAAAAGAATGTGTAGAAACAGCTAACTCTTTATATTCAAAATTATTACAAATTTTATTTTTGCTCAATAATCTCAAGTTATTAATGATATCCTTTTCTTTGACTCCATTAGCTAAACTTGATGCAAGAATATTTTTTGCATCTCTACCAAAATCAGAATTATGACTATTAATATTTTGAGTGTTTAGGGCTAAATTAGCCTCTTTTAATTTAAGTCTTGTATCAGTCAATTTTCTTTCAAGTCCAATTTTTTTATTATTAAAATCATTAATGATTTTTTCATTTTCTTGAATAAGTATTAGTTTATCACTATTACCTAGCCACCATCCACCAAGAAATGTAAATATTAAAACTAAAAGTTTGACACAAAAATTAAAAACAAATCTTAATTGTTTTTGTCTATATTTATTTTGTGCTTGAAAATAATCCAAAATAAGACCTTGAATAAAAATTTTTTTTCTTTTTATATTTAATATGTAATAAATCAATACTTTTCTTAAAAATAAGGAAACTATAAAAAATTAAGAATTTAAAAAGTAAAAATCAAAGAGCTTGGCAAAGGATGCTTTCAGGAAGAAAGCTTGACATTTTATCTCCCTCACCTTTTGATATTGAAATAGAAGACATAGCTTTAGGATTGTCTCGTGTTACAAGATGGAACGGTCAAACTACTGGTGAGCACGCTTATTCAGTTGCACAACATTCTATATTAGTTGAAGAAATATTTAATTTAGAATATCCAAATTTAAATAAAAAATGGAATTTAGCCGCCCTCTTACATGATGCACCTGAATATGTCATCGGTGATTTAATTACACCCTTTAAATATGCACTTAATAATAGCTATAGAACTGTGGAAGAAAATTTAATGAAATCAATCTATATTCGATTTGGATTACCTGCAATTATTCCTAAAAGTATTGAAATTAAAATAAAAAGAATTGATAAGGCTGTTGCTTGGTTTGAAGCTATTGAGATCGCGGGATATAGTGAATGTGAAGCATTACAAATTTTAAAAAAACCAAGAATAAAACGTAAAAACAAAAATATGGTTACTTTAGCCCCTAATGATATTGCAAATAAATTTCTAAATAGATTTGAAGAGCTTAACTAAGAAATATATTAGTAACCTTCGTCGATTAATGGAAATGCACTTAAAGCACTTAATTTACCAAATGAATAATCTTTACTTAAATAAGTATCATCTAAATCAAAAATTGAATTAACACCTAACAACCTTAGAGCCGTTGAAATTTCTAATTCTAGTAATTCTAACATTCTTACTATTGCTTTAGATCCACCTGCTGCCGCAGCAAATCCTTGAAGCCTTCCTATTCCTACGCAATCAGCTCCTAAAGCAATAGCTTTTACGACATCTGTACCTCTCATGATACCACCGTCAAAAATAACTTTGGCATTATCCCCTATTGCTTCAGATATTTCTGGAAGTACATTTAAGCCACCTAAACCATAATCTAACTGTCTTCCACCATGATTAGAAACATAAACAACTTCGACGCCATGTTCAACTGCCAATAAAGCATCCTCTTTAGTAGCAATTCCCTTTATTATTATTGGTAAATGACAATAGGATTTTATTCTATCAATATCTTTCCAAGAAAATCTCATTTGATGTTCGAAACCACTTGCTGACTGTCGAGAGGTAGTTCTATATCTTTTAGCTAAATCTCTTTCTCTTCTTCCATATGCATCTAAGTCTACAGTTAAACATATTCCAGCATAATTATGATTCATTGCATTCTTAATATTATCATCTACCCAATCTTTATTCCCTCTAACATATAGTTGGAATAACTTTGGGTAATTAACACTATTAGCAACCTCCTCCAATCCAGGCATGCATGTAGAACTAATCATATGCATTATACCAAACTCAGATGCAGCTAAAGTAGGAGCAGTACCGGCTCCATCAACAAAATCTTGCATTGAACCAATAGGTGCAAGAATAACAGGCATTTTAAGATTATGCCCAAATAGATCAACCGATAAATCCACGTTTTCAACATCCCTTAATACTCTAGGTCTAAAGGCAATATTATCCAGAGCAAACCTATTTCTTTTAAAAGTTGTTTCAGTTTCAGATGCTCCAATGAGATAATCCCAGGTTTCTTTAGGAAGTTTTTCTCTAGCCTTTTTAACAAACTCATGAAGTACTAAATATTCTTCTCCCTCAATTTTACTACCCAATTTTTTTTCAGTCATTTTATTCTCCAAGCCTTCAAATTGAACTATATAAAAATTAATCTTAAAAGCCATAAAAAACTTGCCTTAGCCAAAAAGCTAAGTTACACAACAACCATATGGTTTTGCGAGCGTGGCGGAATGGTAGACGCACTGGACTTAAAATCCAGAGTCCGATAAGGACGTGGGGGTTCAAGTCCCCCCGCTCGTACCATATAATTAATTTTATTGACCTTAATAAAGTACATAGGCCATTATATATATGATTATTGCCCGTACAAGAAAAGATCTGAATAAAACTTTACAACGATTTTCTCAAAAGCCTGGCAAGCTAGCTTTAATACCCACAATGGGTAACTTGCATGATGGGCATTTATCATTAATAAGATTAGCTAAATTAAATGCTGTGAAAACAATTGCAACAATTTTTGTCAACCCACTTCAGTTTGGAAAAAACGAAGATTACTCCAAATATCCAAGAACAGAAAAAGTAGACATCCAAAAATTAACTAAAGAAAAGTGTGATATTCTATTTATCCCAACAGATAAAAATGAAGTATTTCCAGAAAATGAAAATTTAAAAAAAATTGAATCTGGTAAACTCGGAGATGAACTTTGTGGTAAAATAAGACCAGGTCATTTCAACGGTGTTTTAACAGTAGTTAATAAAATTTTTGAAATAATAAAACCTGATATTGCAATTTTTGGAGCAAAAGATTATCAACAACAAATTTTAATAAAACAAATGGCTGAAAATTTACACCCTTCTTTATCTTTATTAAAAGCTCCGATTATACGATCTAAAAATGGTGTTGCCTTATCTTCAAGAAACAATTATTTGTCTGAAAAAGAAATTAAACTAGCCTCTAATTTATTTAAATGTCTTGAAAACAGTGTTAGTTCTTATAAAAAAAATATTCGCCTATGTGAAATTATAGAAAATGCAAAAAAATTCTTAATTTCTAAAAATCTTGACCCTGATTATTTTGAACTAAGAGACAGCAAACTTAATAGTATTAAAGATAATAATTTCAACGGAAAAAAAATTTTTTTAAGTTCAGTGAAAATAAATAATACCCGATTAATTGATAATATTGAATTTTAAATGTTTTTTTTTCCTTTTGCTGATGAAAACCCAACAACAAAAAAACCAATTGTAAGTTGGAGCGTTATTTTTATTTGTTCTATAATTTTTTTAAATTATACCTTTGAACAAGATTATATAAAAGAACAAATTTTTTTAAGCTTTGGTATGATACCAGCCATTTTATTTGGGAATTCTGAATTATCTACTACCTTAAAAGTTGTTCCAGCTTTTATTTCAATTATAACGTCTATGTTTTTACATGGTGGTTGGATGCATTTAATAGGTAATATGACCTATCTATATATATTTGGAGATAATATTGAAGAAAATTTAGGCAGAATAAAGTTTATTATATTTTATCTGTTAACTGGAGGGTTTGCAGCGCTTTCACAGGCCTTACTAGATACTAATTCCATAACTCCTATGATTGGAGCTTCTGGAGCCATTGCTGGAGTCTTAGGTGCATATTTAGTTCTTTTCCCAAAAGCAAAAATTAAAGTTTTTTTCTGGTTCATTATTATTTTTAAAATATTTAAAATAAGAGCTTTTATAGTTCTTGGAGGATGGATTTTAATGCAATTTTTAAGTTATAGTGGAGATGATTTAAATTCCGGAGGAGTAGCTTATGCTGCTCATATTGGAGGGTTCATTTCTGGGATTGTTTTAATTAATTTTATGAAAAACAAAACAGGAATAAAGCACAAACCATCAAGAAGCTCAGTACCTAACTCTAAATAAGTTTTAAAAAGATCTTTCGTCAAATTCATTTTCTTCAACAATTTTACCTTTACCTCCTAGTATAATTATTGCTGACAAAACTGCTTTCGATGCTTCCTCAAGTATCTCTTCATTTTCTGATCTCAAAACTATTGAAGTGCCAAAATTTCCTGGTTTGAAATAAGGGTAGGATCCAATTTTTATAGTTTTAAATTTTTTTTCAATTTTTTCCAAATCTTTTGCAATTAAACCTTCTCCAACATTACTAGAAACTGTTTTGGACTTAAGTTTTATTCCACCAATGAGATCATTTAAGATGGTATGAAACATTCCTTGCATAATTCTAGGAACACCAGCAAAAACAAATAAATTTTCAATTTTATAACCTGGTGCTGCTGAAACAGGATTATCAATTAAAATTGAATTAGAGGGAATTACAGCCATTTTTTGACGAGATTCATTAAACTCAACATCTGTACCTTCATAATGTATCTTTAATCTCCTCATAGCTTCAGGATCTTTAATTAGTTTTTGATTAAAGGCTTTTGCAACAGATTCTGTAGTAATATCGTCATGAGTAGGACCAATACCTCCACAAGAAAAAACATATGTGAATTTTTTTGTGAAATTTTTTATAGTTTCAATAATAGTTTCAGAGTCATCAGAAATTATTCTAGCCTCAATTAACCTTACTCCAATATTATTTAATTCGGTTGCAATCCAATTAATGTTGGTGTCTTTAGTCCTACCTGATAATATTTCATCACCTATTATTATAATACCTGCTGTTGAAACCATAAATAGTTACCTTTAAAAAAATTAATATTGTACGTAAATAGTTATAATAATATATATAACATATAACTTAATATTTGGTCATAATGAATAATCAAATTGAAATACATAATAAAGATGCATTTAAAAAAATGCATAATGCAGGTGCTTTAGCTGCAGATGTATTAGATTATATTACCCAGTATGTGAAAAAAGGTGTTTCTACAGGACGATTAAATGATCTATGCCATGATTATATAATTAAAAATGATGCTGTACCTGCACCTCTTAATTATAGAGGATTTCCAAAATCCACATGTATCTCTGTGAATCATGTTGTTTGTCATGGCATACCTGGTGATAAAATTCTTGATGAAGGGGATATCTTAAATATTGATATTACTGTTATTCTAGACGGATGGTATGGAGACACTAGTAGGATGTACTTTGTAGGTGAACCCTCTAAAAAAGCAAAGTTTCTGACAAAGATCACATATGAATGTTTATGGTTAGGTATTGAAACTGTAAAACCAGGAAGTACAACTGGTGACATAGGTCATGCAATTCAAATGCATGCAGAAAAAAATGGTCTATCAGTAGTTAGAGATTTTACTGGGCATGGTTTAGGTAAGGTTTTTCACTCACCTCCAACAATTTTACATTATGGACAGCCAAATACTGGTGATACACTTGAAGAGGGAATGATATTTACAATAGAACCAATGATTAATTCAGGTAAATATGATGTTAAAATTTTGTCTGATGGGTGGACAGCTGTTACACGTGACAAAAGTTTATCTGCACAATTTGAGCATAGTATCGGAGTTACTGCTGATGGCTATGAGGTGTTTACTATATCTCCTAAAGGATATACACAACCTGAATATCCAATTTAACGATAAAAGCTTTTATAGAATGTTATTTTAATTTTTTTTCTAAAGTTTTTTTTATAGCTTTGGAGGTTTCTTTAATAACAGGTTTAGACTTCTTATATGCTTTAGAAGCGATTTCTCCTGCCTTTTTTCTTGCTGTAGGATTAGTTGCTAAAATTTTGATCGTATTTTTTAAAATTGAACCAATAATCATAAAAATCTCATATTAAAATTAAAAAGAAAATATGTATATCTTAGTATATTTTTTAAGTATAAGAAAGTTGTATAAGATAATTTCTATTATTATTTTTGAATACAAATTATTTACTAGGTTTTAATATGATTGAAAGATATTCGAGAAAAGAAATGGTTCAAATTTGGTCTCCTGAAGAAAAATTTAATATTTGGTTCCAAATAGAAGCGCATGCTTGTGACGCCCAAGCTGATTTAGGGGTTATACCAAAAGAAGCAGCCAAAGTAATTTGGAAAAAAGGTAAATTTGATATTGATAAAATTGATGAGATTGAAAAAACAACTAAACACGATGTAATTGCTTTTTTAACAAATTTGGCTGAATATGTTGGGGAGAATGCCAGATTTATACATCAAGGAATGACATCATCTGATGTCCTTGACACTACACTTTCAATACAATTAAAAAAAGCATCTGATATTTTGTTAAGAGATATCGATCAGTTGCTTGAAACGCTAAAAAAACGCTCACTGGAGCACAAAAAAACTGTGACTATTGGGAGATCACATGCTATTCACGCTGAACCAGTTACTTTTGGCTTAAAGTTAGCCGGATATTATGCTGAGTTTAAAAGAAATAAGAAAAGATTACTCGAGGCTAAAAAAGAAATAAGCACATGCGCAATTTCTGGTGCTGTAGGTACTTTTGCACACATTGATCCATATGTAGAAAATTATGTTTCACAAAAATTAGGATTAATTCCAGAAGAAGTTTCAACACAAATTATTCCAAGAGATAGACACGCAATGTTTTTTTCTACTCTTGGTGTAATAGCTTCGAGTGTTGAACGATTATCTACTGAAATTAGACATCTCCAAAGAACAGAAGTAAGAGAAGCAGAAGAATATTTCTCTCAAGGTCAAAAAGGTTCAAGCGCTATGCCTCATAAAAGAAACCCTGTACTTACAGAAAATCTAACTGGACTTGCTAGATTAGTTAGATCTTGTGTAACACCAGCATTAGAAAATGTAACGTTGTGGCATGAACGAGATATTTCTCATTCGTCTGTTGAAAGAATGATAGCTCCAGATGCAACAATAACTCTAGATTTTGCACTTTACAGGTTAAATAACGTTATTCAAAACTTGCTTATATATCCTAATGCAATGCTATCTAATTTAGATAAGTTAGGTGGTTTAGTTCATTCTCAGCAAGTATTATTAGCACTTACTCAAAAAGGTGCAAGTAGAGAAAATGCTTATGTAATGGTCCAGAGCAATGCGATGAAGGTTTGGGAAATTCCAGAGCATAAAAGAAAAAATGTTTACAAAGATTTACTTAAGAAGGATGCTAAAGTGTTGAAGTTTCTTAATGAAAGGGAAATAGATGAGTTATTTAATCTTGATCAACACTTTGTTCATGTAGACACAATCTTTAATAGAGTTTTTGGTAAAGAGAAATAATTTTATGTCCAAAAAGAAAATTTTATATGATGGAAAAGCGAAGACCATACTTGAAGGCCCTACTCCAGATACAGTAATACAATATTTCAAAGATGATGCTACTGCAAATAATGCTGAAAAACACTCAATAATTAACGGAAAAGGAGTTTTAAATAATTCTATTTCAGATTTTATAATGAATAGAATCAATGAGATTGGAATACCTACCCATTACATAAAAAAATTAAATATGAGGGAACAACTTGTACGAAAAGTTGAAATTATTCCTGTCGAATTTGTTGTTAGAAACATTGCTGCTGGATCTATAGTAAAGAGATTAGGATTAAAAGAAGGTAGAGTTTTTTCCAGACCTCTAATAGAGCATTATTTAAAAAAAGACGAATTAGGTGACCCTCTAATTAATGAAGATCATATTGTTAATTTTGAATGGGGAACTCGCGATGAATTAGATGAAATGAATGAATATGGACTTCGTATAAATGATTTTCTAAGAGGATTATTTTTAGGAATTGGTCTTAAACTTATAGACTTTAAAATCGAATTTGGCCGATATTATTCAGACGATGGTAATTCTATATTATTGTTAGCTGACGAAATAAGTCCAGACAATTGTAGATTATGGGATGTAAGTACAAACCACAAAATGGATAAAGATTTATTTCGTCAAAATATAGGAGGTTTAAAAGAGGCATATCAAGAAGTTGCAGACAGGTTAGGAATTCTTCCTGAAAAGAAAAAGTACTCAAATGCTAAAACTGAAATTGTTAAATAAAGAGAGATTTAATGAAAGTTATAGTAAATATATCCCTTAAAGAAGGTGTGTTAGACCCAGAGGGAAAAGCGATTAAAACCTCCTTATCAAACCTAGGTTTTGAAAATTTAAATGATGTACGCACTGGAAAACAAATTATTTTAAATTTTGCAAATTTAGAAGAGAATGAAGCTGTTTTAGAGGCTAAAAAAATGTGTGAGGATTTGTTAGTAAATACTGTTATTGAAAAATATAAAATTAATATTTTAAGGAATTGATAAGAAAGTGCGCTCAGGGGTTACAATATTTCCAGGGTCAAATTGTGATAGAGACATAATTGTCGCTCTAAAAAATATCACAGGTAAAGCACCTATTAAAATGTGGCATAAAGATACAGAATTTCCAAATTTAGATCTAATTGTAATTCCTGGGGGGTTTAGCTTTGGTGATTATCTTAGATGTGGAGCTTTAGCTGCAAGATCTCCAGTGGTTAAAAATATAAAAAATCATATAAGTCGCGGAGGTGCTGTTCTTGGTATATGTAACGGATTTCAAATATTGATCGAAGCAGGAATACTTCCTGGTTCATTAATTAGAAATAAAAAGTTACTTTTCACCTGTAGAGATACAGTGCTAGAAATACAGGACACCATTATAAGTCCCTTTCTTTCAGGTTTAAAAAAAGAACATCATTTAAATATACCTGTAGCTCATAACGAAGGTAATTTTTTTGCATCAGAAACACTCTTAAATGAATTGAAAAATGATGGAAGAATAGCTTTTAAATACATAAAAGAGGTAAATAATGATATTGATTATAATCCTAACGGTTCATCTAATGATATCGCAGGAATATTATCAAAAAATGGAAGAGTTTTAGGGATGATGCCTCACCCTGAGAGAGCAATTAACAATCTATATGGTGGAACAGATGGTTTGAAATTTCTTACCAAAAGTTTTGAACAAATAATTGGTTAAATTATGAAAATTTCAAATCAAACCCTTTACAATATAAATAAAAATGAATACCAAACCCAGCAAGAAAGCACACTTGAAGATGCTACGGACATAGGATTAACAGAAGATGAATTCAATTTAATTTGTAATAAAATCAAAAAAATTCCAAATAAAACAGAATTAGGTATTTTTTCGGCTATGTTTTCAGAACATTGTTCTTACAAAAGTTCAAAAAAATGGCTTAAAACGATGCCTACTAAAGCAAAGCACGTAATTCAGGGACCAGGTGAAAATGCTGGGGTCATCGATATAGGAGACAACCTAGCTGCTGTCTTTAAAATAGAATCTCATAACCATCCATCATTTATAGAGCCTTATCAAGGAGCTGCGACCGGTGTTGGGGGAATTTTAAGAGATGTTTTTACCATGGGTGCAAGACCTATTGCTTTATTAAATGCATTAAGATTTGGTTCTCCATCTGAACTCTTAACAAAACATCTTGTATCAGGAGTAGTAAAAGGAATTGGAGGCTATGGAAATTGTATTGGTATTCCCACAGTTGGAGGAGAAACAAACTTTGATAAATCATATGATGGAAATATCTTAGTAAATGCAATGGCAGTTGGCCTCGCAAATAAAAATAAAATATTTTACTCCGCAGCAACTGGGGCCGGCAACCCCGTTATATATGTAGGAGCCAAAACTGGAAGAGATGGAATACATGGCGCCACGATGGCATCAACTGAATTTACAGATAATAGTTCTGAAAAAAAACCAACAGTTCAAGTTGGTGATCCTTTTACTGGAAAGTTGCTCTTAGAATCCTGTCTTGAATTAATGAGCACTGATGCTGTCTTATCTATTCAAGATATGGGAGCTGCTGGACTAACAAGTTCAAGTGTTGAAATGGCTTCAAAAGGATCATTGGGCATGTATTTAAATCTAGATTTGGTTCCTACAAGAGAGGATAAAATGACCAGTTACGAAATTATGCTCTCTGAAAGTCAAGAAAGAATGTTGATGATTTTAAAACCAGGTTCAGAAGAAAAAGCAAAATCAATTTTTGATAAATGGGATTTAGACTTTGCTGTTATAGGTAAAGTAACAAAAACAGGTAGACTAATTTTAGATAAAGATGGTTTTGAAGCATGTAACATACCTATCAACCCGCTAGTGGAAGATGCTCCTGAGTATGATCGACCTTATGAAATTATTCAAAATAAAAATACTATTAAAATAAATGAAATAAATATCAACTATACAGTAGATGAAATTTTAGCCAAAATTTTTGAAAATCCTAATATATCAAGTAAAAGGTGGATTTGGGAACAGTATGATAGCTCTGTGATGGGTGATACAATTTCTTCAAATGGCAAAAGCGATGCTTCCATAGTTAAAATACATGGAACTGAAAATAGTAAAAGTCATGGCAAAGGAATTGCCATGACAACTGATTGTACACCAAGGTATGTAAAATCAGACCCAATTAATGGAGGAATGCAAGCAGTATGTGAAGCAGCAAGAAATATTGCTGCCTCTGGAGCCAAACCTTTAGCAATTACAAATAATTTAAATTTTGGTAATCCTGAGAAAAAAAATATTATGGGTGAAATAGTAGGATCAATTAAAGGTATTTCTAAAGCTGCATCCTTTTTAAATACTCCAATTGTTTCTGGAAATGTTTCTCTTTATAATGAAACCAATGGGAAAGGGATACTTCCAACACCAGTGATAGGTATGGTAGGTGTTATTGATGCGGTAGAAAATTGTTTAGAAATGAACGCAAAAAAAGACAATACTCTATTAGTTTTAGGTCAATCAGAAAATTTTACCGAAGGTTGGATTGGATGTAGTGTTTATCAGGAAATAGAAAATAAGTTAATTGACGCGGCTCCTCCTCCTATTAATTTAGAAAAAGAAAAGAAAATCATCGACATATTATTACAATTACATACTAAAAACCTTTTGACAGCAGCGCATGATATTTCTGATGGTGGTTTATTAACAGCGATCTGTGAAATGTTATTTAAAAATAATTTAGGTTTAAATCTCAATCTTCCTAAATCGTTATTAAAGATTGATGGTAAAGACCCTACACTTCACTCATGGTGTTTTGGTGAGGACCAAGGAAGAATTATAGTAGCTACCGATAAAATCGATAAAGTTAAATTTTATTTAAAAGATAGTAATTTAGATTATTTTGTTCTTGGGAAGACTAATGGAAGCAATAACTTGAATTTAATGGATATTGATACTATATCTGTTAAAAGTCTAAAAAAATCGTATGAAACAACATTACCTTTATTAATGGGTAAACATAAATAATTTAGGTTTTAACATGGCTATGACAGCGGATGAAATTAAGGAACTTATTCTTAAGTCTTTTCCAGATGCAAAAGTTTCTATTGATGACTTAAGAGGAGATGGAGAGCATTATGCTGCCCAAATAGTCTCTGAACAATTTAGAGGATTAACGAGAGTCCAGCAGCATAAAATGGTTTATAGCGCTATGAACGGAAAAATGGGGAATGAGCTACATGCGTTAGCTTTAAATACATCAGCACCGTAAAATAAAGGAGACTTATAATGGAACAAGATACAAAAGAAAAAATCGAAAACATAATAAATGATAATGAAGTATTATTATTTATGAAGGGTACCCCAGTGATGCCTCAATGTGGCTTTTCGGCAGCTGTAGTCGGTGTTTTAAGCCATATGGGTATAAAGTTTAATAGTGTAAATGTTCTTGAAGATTCTGAAATAAGAGAGGGAATAAAGGAGTTTTCAGACTGGCCAACTATACCACAACTTTATGTTAAAAAAGAATTTGTAGGTGGTTGTGATATAATTAGAGAAATGCATGAAAACGGGGAGCTTACTGAATATTTCCAAGAAGCAGGAATAAACTCTTAATTAAATAATAATGAAACGCAACATTACATTGCGTTTTGTGAACATTTTTAACGTGAATAAAACTCGATAACTAGGTTAGTTTCCATTTGCACAGGATATGGAACATCATCAGGCATAGGTATTCTTACAAGTGAACCAGTAAACTTTGAATGATCAACTTCTACGTATTCAGGTACATCCCTTTCGGGTAATGTTGAAGCTTCAATAACAGCTGGAATACCTTTAGCCTTTTCTTTTAATGCAATGGCTTCACCAACATTAATCATTCTTGAAGGAATGTTACATCTACTTCCATTAACCATGACATGACCATGATTTATTAATTGTCTGCATGCAAAAACTGTTGGGGCCAACTTCATTCGGTATAAAATAGCGTCTAGTCTACATTCTAAAATACCAATTAAATTAGCTCCTGTATCACCCTTTTTTCTAACCGCAGCTGTGTAATATTTTTTAAACTGTTTTTCACCTATATTACCATAATAACCTTTTAATTTCTGTTTTGCCATTAATTGAACGCCAAAATCTGTGGGCTTTTTTCTTCTCTGACCATGTTGACCTGGAGCGTATTCTCTATCATTTAATGGAGATTTTGGTCTTCCCCATAAATTAACCCCTAATCTTCTGTCTATTTTATGTTTAGAACTTGTTCTTTTATGATCTGACTTAGGCATATTTTAAACCCTTTTATTTACTACTAAAAAAGTAGTTAATTATTCCAATCAGAAGTTAAACTTCGGGATAAATAACACCACGTTATAATCCACATTATCGGAACTGAGACTGAAAAATACTATTTAAATTTTAAAAGTCAAGTACGATTTGAACTTCCTGATAGGGATCTTATGATTCCGTGAAGTGTCCTCAAATCCTGATGGGTCAAGGACGCTCTGTTAAATAAACTTCTTATGTTTCTTTTCACAACAGGCGCCATTTCTGGTGAGTGAAAAAAACCAGACTTACTGAGTAAATGATCTAATTGTTGATAAAAATACTCTCTGTCGCCAACATTAGAAATTTCGGTGCTTTTTTTTAATTTTTTGTTAACTTTTATAGGTAAATTATCTTCTTTAAAATGAGACATCTTAACCTTATTCCATTCCCAACAAATCAACAATACTGCTTGAGATAAATTTAAAGATGAAAAATTTTGATTTAGTGGAAATGAAATCGTATAATCTGCCTGCACCACATCGTCATTTGATAAACCTGACTGTTCAGGACCAAACAAAAAACCAACCTTACCACCATTAACAACATGATGAAAAGAATTATAGATAGCTTCAAAAATATCTAAAGATTTTGTGCCAATAACACGTTTTCTAGCAGTAGTAGCAAATAATAAAGAAATATCTTTAGTGGCTTCTTCTAAAGATTTATAAACATTTATTTTGTTTAATACGTCATCGGCTCCAGCTGAAATGGCATACGCTGAGCTATTTGGCCAGCCATCTCTTGGATCTATTAATCTAAGCTTTTCGATACCAAAATTTTTCATTGCTCTTGCTGAAGAACCTATATTTTCTCCAAGTTGTGGTTTAGACAAAATTATATTAGGAGTTAAATCAATCATATAAGCACATTTATTTAATTTTTTCTCCATATAGTTTTATCTGGTCTATCTTCCAATATGATATCGAGTTCAAGTAATTTCTTTCTTATTTGATCTGCTTTAGTGTAATCTTTGCTATCTTTGGCAGTTTTACGTTCTAGTATAAGTTCTTCAATTTCTTTTTCAGTTATAGAAATTTGAAAACTTTGATTTTGATTCAATTCTTTTCGAAACCTAAACCATTCTTCAGTCGATTGAGATAAAATACCCAATATTTTACTAGAATTTTTTAATTTTTGAGCACACTCTTTACTTCCTTTGTTCGCTTCATCAGTTAGATAATGAGCTCTGGCAAAAGCTTTAGGAGTATTTATATCATCACATAGATTAATAATAAGCTCTTTATCTGGCTTACCATTAACTTCAAAACCTTCAACAGCTCTGTAGAGTCTAGATAATGACTTTTTAGCTTCTTCTAAAGATTTTTTACTAAAGCTAAGAGGGGCTCTATAATGAGCTTGTAATAGAGCATATCTAATAGCTTCACCGTCGAAATGAAAAAGAAGTTCATTAATCGTAGTAAAGTTTCCAAGTGACTTTGACATTTTTTCACCATCAGAAGTTACATAACCATTGTGAAGCCAAAAATTAGCCATAACTTCTGAATCATTTGCACAACAAGATTGAGCAATTTCATTCTCATGGTGTGGGAAAATTAAATCTAAACCACCTGCGTGTATATCAAACTGCTCACCTAAATACTTTTTACTCATAGCAGAACATTCAATATGCCAACCCGGTCGTCCTTTTCCCCAAGGACTATCCCAACCTGGTAAATCCTCTGTAGAAGGTTTCCATAGAATGAAGTCTCCTGGTTTATCTTTATATTCTGCAATATCAACTCTTGATCCTGATATCATATCCTTGAGCGACCTTCCTGATAGCATTCCATATTTTTTAAATTTTCCAACCGAAAAAAGAACATTTCCTGAAGAAACATAAGCAAACCGTTTTGAAATTAATATTTCAATCATCTCAATTATTTCATTAATGTGATCTGTAGCCCTTGGTTCAAAATCAGGATTTAAGTTACCTAATGATTTACAATCATAATGAAAATTTTTTATTGTCTCTTTAGTCAATTCCGATATTTGTATTTCTTTCTCAGTCGCTCTTTTGTTGATTTTGTCATCAATGTCAGTGATATTTCTAACATAAGTAACTTTAGGATACATTGTTCTAAGTAATCGAACTAAAACATCAAATACAACTAAAGGTCTAGCGTTACCAATATGAATAAAATCATAAACTGTAGGTCCACATGCATACATTCTAACATTATTTTTATCAATAGGATTAAAAACAGATGTTTTTTTTTCAAGGGTATTATATAAATATAAGTTATTCATAGTAACAACCACTCTTCAATTCTTGTTATTTAGTCGTTCAACAATTTTTTGTCTTCCCATTGTTAAAACTAGATTTGCCATTTCTGGACCATTATTTTGTCCTGTTAGACATAATCTAAGAGGTTTGAATAAATCTTTACCTTTTCTACCACTTTCCTTCATTAACAAACTAGTCCAAGTTGACCAAGTATTTTTATCAAAACTATCATTTGGAAGAGTTTTCAACGCTAAATGTGTAAACTTATGATCATCATTTATGGTTTTAATTTTTCCATAAACAATATCCCACCAAAACTTAATATCATTAAAAGTATTAATATTTCCTTTAATTAAATTCCAAAATTCTGCGTTTATTTCAAAATCTAAAGTATTTAATTGATCACTAATATCATCAAAATTGATTAATTGAAAAAATTTAGAATTTAGGTTTAACAATTCCATTTTATCAAACTTAGGTTTAGATTTGCCAAATTTATTTATATCAAAATCATCAATTATTTGATTAATATTTTTAAAAATATCTATAGCATCAGAGGTACCAACCTTTGATAATAATGATGATATTGCCATTGGTTGAAAACCTTCTTGTCTTAAGTCTTTTAGTGACAAACTACCAAGTCTTTTAGAAAGACCTTCTCCCGAAATATCTGTTAATAATGATAAATGCCCTAACCTAGGGGGAGAGGATCCTAAAGCTTCAAATAATTGAATTTGCGCGGCAGAATTTGTCATATGATCTTCACCTCTCAAAATATCTGTCACTTTAAAGTCTATGTCATCAACAACCGAGGCAAGGGTATATATAACTCTGCCATCTTCTCTTAAAATAACAGGGTCAGATAAATTGGACATATTATATTTACTTTTACCTTTAACCAAATCATCCCAATTTACATCAACGTGATTTAATAAAAATCTATAATGAGGTTTTTTTCCTTTAGATTTAAGGTCAGCAATCTCTGAGTCTGACAATTTAAGAGAAGATCTGTCATAAATAGGCGGTTTTCCAGAAGATAATTGACTTTTTCTTTTTAAAGATAATTCATCAGCAGTTTCAAAACATGGATACGCTCTTTTTTTATTAAGTAATATTTGTAAAGCATTGTCATAACAAGACAATCTAGAGGATTGTTTTTCCAAGCTGTCCCAGCCTAAATTCATCCAACTTAAATCTTCTTTTATTGCATTTTCATATTTTATAAACGATCTTTCTTGATCTGTGTCGTCTATTCTTAGCATAAAATGCCCATTATTTTTTCTAGCAAATAAAAAATTTACAAGTGCGGTTCTAAAGTTTCCAATATGCAAGTGACCAGTTGGACTTGGAGCAAAACGAACTTTCATTACAACTAATTCCTAGTTTAAAATAGATACTATATTTATCTCTATATACAGCTTGATCAATTCCAATTTCTAAACCCACTAGTTAGAGGATATCGTCTATCTCTACCAAAGGCCTTTTCTGTAACTTTTGGTCCGGGTGCAGATTGAAATCTTTTATATTCAGATCTTGATAAAAGCATAGAGATTTTTTTGACATCTACTTCTTTATAACCCTTAGCAACTATTTCATCTATTGATAAATTATCTTCGACTAATTTTTTTAAAATTGCATCAAGAATGTCATACTCAGGAAGACTGTCAGTGTCTTTTTGATCTTCTCTTAACTCGGCGCTGGGAGGTTTTGTTATTATTCTTTCAGGAATAACTTCACCATTTGGCCCTAAAAACTCCGGAGGTTTATTTGAATTTCTCCATTTACATAATCTAAATACATCACTTTTCCACACGTCTTTTATAACTGCAAACCCTCCACACATATCTCCATATAAGGTAGCATAACCAACTGCATATTCAGATTTATTTCCTGTTGCTAATACCATTGATCCATATTTGTTAGAAATTGCCATTAAAAGTAAGCCTCTTAATCTAGATTGAATATTTTCTTCCGTTATTCCTGGAGAAACATTGGGACCTTTAAATCCTAAAAGAATATTATCAACTGTTTCCATACCACTTTTAATATCTAAATACGAATAATCTATTCCTAAATTGTAAGATGCTAACTTTGCATCTTCTAAACTTTCTTGACTGGTATAAGGGCTTGGCATCATAACTGCTCTTACTGAATTTGGTCCTAGAGCATCAGTTGCAATTGCCGCTACTAATGCAGAATCTATTCCACCAGACATTCCAAGAACAACACCTGGAAAACCATTATTTTGAACATAATCTCGTACACTTACAACTAGTGATTTATATAAAGCTTCTATATTTGAAGAAATACTATTAATATTTTCCTTGAAGGTCCATTTATTATTAATTTTTTGTAAATCAATTTTTATTACATGTTCTTGAAAATCATTTAATTGGATATTTAACTTACCTTTATCACTTAAACAAAATGATGCACCATCAAATATTAATTCATCTTGGCCACCTACTCTATTTAAATAAATTAAAGGCAATTTCGACTCTAAAACACGAGAAACAGCTACTGACATTCTCTGATCATTTTTTTTAATAGAATAAGGTGATGCATTAATAGAGAGTATTATTTCTGCACCAGTTTCACACAAACATTCTATAACAGTTTCAGTCCATATATCTTCGCAAATTGGTAATCCAATCAATACATCTCTTACTTTAACTGGACCAGATAGTGAGCCAGGAGAAAAAATTCTTTGTTCATCAAATACACCGGTGTTTGGAAGATTATACTTATCTCTATGAGATAAAATTTCTCCTTTATCTAAAACAAAAACTGAGTTTTTAATTGATTTATTTTCTTTTCTGGGAGCACCTAGGATAATAGCTGCTTTACCATCATTAGTAAGTTTAGCTAGTGAAATAATTTCATTTTCAACAAGTTCTAAAAAATCATTTCTAAGAACTAAATCATCAATTGGATATCCAGTAACATATAATTCAGGAACAACAATTATATCAATTTCTTCACTTAAATTATCCCTAATTTTTATTAATTTGATAATATTACCCTTAACGTCACCAACTATAGGATTTAACTGAGCAAGAACTATTTTAAGATTATTTTTCATAATTAACTCATCAAACAGTTTATTATTAACGCCTAAGAAGAAACTCTCTTCCAAGCTTAACTTGAGACTTACCACCATAAGAAATAATGTCAGCTGTCGCATAAGTTTCAGACCATCTGCTTGGAAGATATGATCCAGTCCCAATGACATCTACAGGAACGTTCGCTAAAGAAAAAACTTTACATTTTTCTGGACCAAATCCACTAGAAGCAACAATTTTAACTTTTTGAAAGCCTGCATTATTTAGTATCTCTCTTAAATGCCAAACAGACGCCGCCGAAACACCAGTGCCAATTAAATAACGAAGCTCTTGCTCTGTTCTGTATCCTCTAATAGACTCAGGAGCATTTCTCTCTAAAACCGCATAAGAACCTGCTACATCTAATCCTTCAATATACCTTCCACCATGAGTATCTAATCTTAATGACAAAGTTCCATTGTCAGCCAAATGTTTGAACGATCTGCAAATCATAAGACCATCAGTTATTTCTTTACCAAAATAATCAATTAAAACAGTTAATGGTTGATCAGGCCAAGTAGAATGAAACATTTCTGCAGCTTTTAAGGTCGAACCAGCATAACCAACTAAAGCATGAGGCATAGTACCTAAACCCTTTGTATTTTGAAAAAGGTGGGCCGTCTTATCTGTAGCACATCCTATAAATCCAATCGCATTCATTTCAGATTTAACTCTTTGAGATCCAATATATGCTCCATAAGCCATTAAATCGGCCATGTCTGTACCTGCACAATGACGAGCATCCATTGCTAGAAAAGATGTTTGACGTAAACTTTCTACCATAGATCTAGCATTATAAGCAGCTACACAAGTCGCTCCAATTTTTTGAAGTAAAGCTGTTTCTAAATCCACTAATAATAACATAGAACCAGATATATAAACCATTGGCTCTCCAGCTCCTACGTCACTTCCTTCTTCAAAACAACGATTTATATTAACGTTACCCTTTCTTTCTTTTATAATATTTTGAAGCCAATCAAGTGCTGGATTTAAAGCCGATATAACAGGTCTGCGCATAAAAATTGCATAAGTAACTTCAGTATCACCAAACTCAGCTACAACATCTCTAGTTCTTAAAAAGTATGTATCTGTAACAGACGATAACTGGTCTGGATTTGGCCTTAAGTCATTTGGCCAAGATACTTTTTTGATTAAATTAATATTAGGTTTCTTTTTATTTTCAGACAATTTCAAACCTTCAAGATACTGCCGTAATTTTTTTTGCAAGGTTAGTCCTATTTTCTGCAAGCAAGTCAGCTACTAAAAACGCTAATTCCAAGGATTGAGTTGCATTAAGTCTTGGATCACAATGTGTATGATATCTGTCAGCTAAGTTATCTTCATTTACTTCATACACTCCGCCAACACATTCAGTAACATTTTGTCCTGTCATTTCAAAATGGACACCTCCTGGTACAGTATGCATTTCATTATGAACTTCAAAGAAACCTCTAACTTCAGCCATAATATCATCCATTTTTCTTGTCTTAAATCCCGAGGATGCTTTTACCGTATTTCCATGCATTGGATCACTACACCAACCAACGATTAAACCTGATTTTTTAACAGCCGTTATTAAAGGTTTTAATTTTTTATAGATATCGGCAGAACCCATTCTAGCAATAAGAGTAAGTCGTCCAGCTTGATTCAGGGGGTTTAACTTTTCAATAAGTCTTAATAAATCGTCAGGATCTGTTGATGGTCCACATTTCAAACCAATTGGGTTAGCTATACCTCTCATATATTCTATGTGCGCTTCATCAATACTTCTAGTCCTATCTCCTACCCATAGCATATGTGCTGAAGTGGCAAACCATCCTTTTTCTTCAGTAATAGTGTCTTTTCTAGTGAGTGCTTCTTCGTAATTAAGTAAAAGACCTTCGTGCGAAGTATAAAATTCAGTTTCTCTAAGCTGAGCAGTATTTTCTGGTGTCATGCCACAAGCATTCATAAACTCTAATGATAAAGTTATTTGAGATGCAAGTTCTTTATATTTTATTGCTTCATTAGTTCCACTAACAAACTCAAGGTTCCATTCATGTAATTTTGTCAAATCTGCCATACCGCCACCTGCAAAAGCTCTCAACAAATTTAATGTAGATGCGGATTTATCATAAACTTGAAGAAGCCTCTCTGGATTAGGTTCGCGTGCTTTACCTTCAAAGGCCATATCATTAACCATATCTCCACGATAACTTGGCAAAGAAACATCATTAATTACTTCAAAAGGGGAAGATCTAGGCTTAGAATATTGACCTGCCAATCTTCCTATCTTTATAACAGGTAAAGCAGAACCAAAAGTAAGCACAACAGCCATTTGTAACAAAACTCTAAAGCTATCCCTTATATTATTAGCATTATGTTCTGCAAAAGATTCAGCGCAGTCACCACCCTGAAGTAAAAAAGCTTTGCCCTCTGCAACATCTGCCATTCTTTTCCTAAGTCTCCTAGCTTCTTCGGCAAATACTAAAGGCGGTCTAATTGAAAGTTCTTTTTCAACAGAGGCTAACCTAGCCATGTCGCTATATTCAGGAACTTGCTTTATCGGAAATTTTCTCCAAGAATCTATTTTCCAGTCAATCATCTTTTTTCCCTTTAAATAACTCAATATTAATTAAATTAATTAATAATTAAACATTCCATTAACAGAATTTAGCCAAATCTTCAATTACTCAGTTAAAATTCACTATTAAGATCTCATCGTTACAAATTCTTCTGCAGCTGAAGGATGAATTCCAATAGTGCTGTCAAAATCTGACTTAAGGGCACCTGCTTTAATTGCTATTGCTATTCCTTGAATTATTTCTGCAGAATCTGGACCTATCATGTGAGCCCCTATTACCTTTTGTGAATTTTCATCAACTATCAATTTCATTAATGTTCTTTCAATATTTCCAGAAATAGTATTTTTTAATGCTCTGAACTCGCTTTTATATTCTCTTGCTTTGATACCTTTTTTTAGAGCGTCTTCATAGGTAATACCAACTACTGCGATTGAAGGTTGGCTAAAAACAGCGCTTGGAACATTACTATATGAAACATATCTGTTAATTTTTCCAAACTCACGGTCAGCAAAAGAATGACCTTCTGTAATAGCAACAGGAGTTAGTGTGATTTTATCAGTAACATCCCCAATTGCAAATATAGAATTTATATTTGTTTGATTGAAATTATTTACCAATACTTCTCCACGTTTACCTAAATGAACTCCAATCTCTTTCAAACCTAAATTGGAGACTTTAGGTAATCTTCCTGTGGCACCCATTACAGTTTCTACACTTAGGCTTTTGTTATTTGAAAGATGGATCTCATGCATTTGCCCTTCTTTTTCAATCTTTGAAATAGTAACATTATTATGTATCGTTATTCCTTTTTGCTCCATTGAAGTCATTAAATGTTGCCTAATATCTTTATCAAATCCTCGCAAAGCCATGTCAGCTCTAAAAATAAGATGAGTATCTACTCCAAATCCATTGAATATACCTGCAAATTCAACTGCAATATAGCCAGATCCATAAATCGCAATAGAATCTGGTAATTCGAGAAGATCCAAAGCTTTATCTGAGTTAATCATGTAATTATTTCCTTCAAAGTTTGGAAAAGACGACTCACCACCAGCAGCTATCATGATTTTTTGAGAAGATAATTCAATTTTTTTACTATCTTCTTTTATTATCGAAACAGTATTTGGTCCTGTAATTTTACCCCAGCCTGAAATTAAGTCACAGCCTGAATTTTTTATTAAATTAACATAAATTTCATGCAGTCTATCTAATTCTTTATTCTTTTTTAGAATAAGTTCATGCCAGTTACTTTGAAAATTACTTACTTGCCAGCAAAATCCTTCTGCATCTGAAACTTGTTCAGAAAATTGAGACGCATACACCAATAATTTTTTGGGAACACAACCTCTAAGTACGCATGTGCCCCCAGCTCTATCACCCTCTACAACTAATACTTTGGCACCATATGATGCAGAAATTCTTGCTGTTCTAGTGCCTCCCGAACCTGCACCAATAACAATAAGATCGTAATCAAATTTTGACATAAAATCTCCAAAATTTCCTAAAAAAAGCTTGTTTATGTACAATCAAAAAATTGCCTCTGCTTTCATTGTAATACCTGCATCTTTTGTACTCGTAAAGCAATTAACAGCACCATTTAATTTATTTTCAATATTTATAAACAAATCATCATTAGCGTATACCGGTGCAATACCTCTGTGAGAAAAAGATTTAACCTTGGCTTTTTTATACTTTTCTGCAGCTCTTAGCATCAATGTTGCTTGTAATGGCCCATGAAAAACTAAATCTTTGTATCCTTCCTCATTAGTTGAGTAAGGGTAATCATAGTGTATTCTATGCCCGTTAAATGTTATTGCTGAATATCTAAATAACATTGTTGGATGCGTATATATTTTTTCTTCATAATCTGATTTTAAAAAGGGTAAATTATTTTTAATGAAAGTAGTATTCTCATTTTTAATATAATCTCTATAGACAAGGTCATGATCTTCTTCAATCATTAATTTATTATCTACAAAGAATTCATACTTTGCAGTTACAAAACATAATAGTCCAGACTTCCCATTTTTTAAGTTTATATCAACTACCGTAGATTTTTTTTTAACTATATCTCCAATTTTTAATGAATTTAAAAAATGAGTTCTACATCCTGCCCACATTCTTCGAGGAAGCGGTATTGGAGGAAGAAATTCACCTTTTTGAGGATGAGAGTCTTTACCTAACAAAGACGATTTTACTATTGCAGGTGCCAGAGCCCAATGAAGACCTGATGATGCTAAGTCACCTTTTTGAGGGTTTCCTGGATCTTCATCAAGAGTTGCCCTAAATCTTGTTTCTAAACCTTGTGAGACTTCATCAAATGCTATCTCATCATTACCTATCCATGATTTTAATTCATCAATATTTATTTTCATATCATCCACTTTATAATTTTTAATATAAGAATTAATTTAATATATTGAAAATTATAATCTAAAACAAGATAACTAAAATAAATGTTTGAGGTTACATATGAATGACATTCTTAAATTAAACGTTGGTATTGCTGGATGTGGTACAATGGGATTACCTATGTTGGAAGTTCTTTTAAATAATGGAGTGAATGCTTTTGGTTATGATGTAAAATCAAAAGAAAATTTTCCAACTTTGAAAGAAAATTTCATCTCTTCAAAAGTAAATTTTTTTGAAAAATCAGATATTATTTTTAGTGCTGTTAGGGATATAAATCAAACCGTAGAACTTTGCGAGGGTAAGAATGGACTTTTTAAAGTTAACACCCAAAAAATACTTATAATTAGTTCAACTTTATCACCAGCTTTTTTAAGTAACTTTATTAATAAAGTTCCTGAAAACATTACAATTATTGAAGCTCCGATGTCTGGTGCTCCCATGAGCGCCAAGAACGCAACGTTAACATTTATGGTTGGATCTTCAAAAAAAGAATTTGATAAAATTTTACCAATTTTGGAGATTTTAGGTAAGAAAATTCATCATATTGGTGAATTTGGATCAGGAATGTCCGTCAAGGTATTAAATAATTTTGTTGCATCATGTTCTGTTGTTGCAGTAAGGCATGTTTTGTCTGAAGCTAAAAATCTTAATATTACTACAAAGCAGCTACTTAATATTCTTAATTGTTCATCTGGTCAAACGTGGTTTAGTGAGAACTTAGATAATATAGATTGGGCAAAAGAAAGTTATACCCAAAATAATACAATTGCCATTTTGGAAAAAGATGTAAAGAGCTACCTAGATGGACTTGCAAATTCAAAAAATAAAACAAATAGTGCAATGGTCAATTTTCAAAATGCTCTTATAAAAGGATTACAAAACATTCCTAAATATCCAAATGATGATTAATAAATTCCAAGTTCGATCCCATAGGCAAATGTTAAAACATATTCCTCTACTTGATTAATATAATTGTCACTCCAAGTACCTTGAAAAATAAGGGGAGGTAAAACTTGTTTCCAACGTAAGCCTGTTAAAATTTTATCTATAGCAAGTTTGCTACCTGCTCCATCTAATCCAGCACGAATATAATATACAATTGGAAGACCTTGTGTTTTTTCTTTTAACTCTTCATAACACCTATCAAAAAAATCTTTTGTTAAACCAGACATATAACCAAAATTTTCTGTAGTTCCAATAATAACACCATCTACTAAATTAAAAGAGGCAGTATTTGTTTCTAATGAATTTAACATTTTGAAATTAATATTTTTACTAAAATTGTAAAGAGTATTTTCAATTTTATTGGATAATTTTATTGTATTAGCAGAGGGAGAATGATGAATAAATAAAATATTTTTAGATTTCATTTTTATATATAATCATAGAAATATTATTGAATCATCTGTTAGGAACATCAAAGTAATTTAAAAATTCTACCAAATTTTCGAGAGGTTGTGCTCCTACTATACTTTGTTTTTGATATACATAAGTAGGTACTCCAGTAACCCCATAAGTTCTAGACTTACTCCAATCTTCGTCAATATTTTTCATAAAAAGTCGACTTTTAATAACATTTCTTGCATCTTCAGGATCTAAACCAGATTTAGAAACAACATCTAAAATTACACTTTCCAAGCCTACATTCAAACCTTTTACAAAATAAGCTTCAAAAAAATTATCATGAATAGATGTATTATTGTCTATAGACTGGGCCCATGCACCAATTTCTTGAGCTAATCTACTATTGTAAGTATGAGTTCTAGCGTTATATGAAAGTCCTTCATTTAACATCAATGCCTTCATTCTTTCATTTTTTTGATCAATATCATCTTGATTTGATCCAAAAAGCTCAAGTAAAGTTCTTCCTTCAGTTGGTGTTTCAGGATGAAGAGGAAAGTGAATCAATTGTATGTCAATTTTGAATTTTTTTTTGATTTTTTTAACTCTTGAGTCACCTAAGTAACACCATGGACAAACGTAGTCTGTAAAAACTTCTAGTATTCTTTTATTCATTTGATTATTCACAAAACCTAGTTCCAACTAAATCCAGTTGTTCTGAGATAAAAATGAAGTCCTTCATCCTGCACAACAAAACTCATCATTCTTTTAGAACCTCTGTTATGATGAGAATGCAGTTCAGTTCCAGGTGTAATTAAAACTACCCCATCTTCCCAATTTACTTTTTCATTTTCAATTTTTGAGTAAACTCTTTCCGCTTGTATTGCTAATGTAAGAGCGGCTCCATTATGTCTATGAGCCCTTTGATCTCCTCCAGATTCAAGAGTGTTCAAAGCGGTATTAATCATTGGTATTGTGTTACTACTAGGTAGTGTTTCTGGAGTAGAAAATTGAATAGCAACACCTGCTGTTTCATTTGTTTTAGGTCTTTTATAAATTTTATTTAAATTTGATTGAATTTTATCATTTGTCCAATGTGTAGATTTAATAGAATTTGTTCCATTAACGTTAGGTACTAGCTTTTCAAAAGACAGAATGGGCTCATTAGTTACACAAAATAAAATTGAGTTTTCAGATAAGGTTCTATGTTTGGTTTTCTTACCTCCAGGTAAACAAAAAACGTCACCACATGACCATTCAATTACATCTTCATCATTCAATGTTGTGCCCCTCCCTTCTAAAACATAATAAATTTCTCCAGAAGCCATGAAGTTATGGCTTATATCGTCACCTTTTTTTAGCCTTATGTACCTTGCAAGAATTGATGGAATAGTTGCTGGATAGGGTGTTGATAGTACATCAGAAATATCAAGAGGTATTAGTAAACTGTTTTTGTCAAAATCATAAGCCTCTTTTTTTTCACTTAAAAACTTATGTCTTGGTACCTTTGGCCAAGACCAATCAAACACGTTATCTGGGCTATTATATATCGCTCTTTCCTGAGCACTTTCAAGTTTTATTCTGTTTACATCATTCATACAATTTCTCCAGATAAAATTTTATTAATAAATATGCTAATTAAAATTAATTAAATTGTAAAATTAATTGATCCTCTTCGATTACAATTATATGTTAGAAAAAGGGGGGAGTTTATGAATATAAAAATTAATAAACTATCCGAACATACTGGGGCAGAAGTTTTTGGTCTTGATCTGAAATCAATTCCAGATCAGAGAGTTATTAATGAGCTTACTAAGGCTTTTTCAAATTTCTCTGTATTAGTAATAAGAGATCAAAATCTATCACCCAACGAATTCTATGAAAGTGCTAAAATATTTGGAAAAGTTTTTAAACAACATAATAAAAAGTTTGCTTTAAAAGAAAATGATTTAGTTCACTATATTTCTAACAAGGACAAATTTGAAGATGGGAAAATTTATATCCCAGGTGAAGGATATCATACAGATCATAGCAATGATATAAGTCCACCTAAAGCTACTATTCTACATGCTAAATTATTACCATCATATGGGGGTGATACCCAATTTGTTAATATGCATCTTGTGTATAATCAACTACCCAATGATTTAAAAAAAAGCATACAAAATTTAGAAGCAATGCATGTTTATCAGAGTACTCATAGCAAAAGAAAATTAATGTCATTACCTGGAATTACTGAAAAAATAAAAGAAGTAATCCATCCTCTTGTGAGGATACACCCTGAAAATAATAAAATTTGTCTATACATAAATCCCATTAGAATAGAGAAAATTATAGGTTTGACAGATAATGAAACACTTGCATTATTGGATAATCTAATGAGTTATGTTTATAAAAAAGAAAATGAATATAGGCATAAATGGCTAAACGGAGATTTTGTCATATGGGATAATAGAATATTAATGCATAAAGCAAACGGTGACTATGATATGAATGAAGACCGCTATCTATTTAGAATTATGATCCAAAATGAAATCTTTGAAAGGACATAAATTGCAAAATTTACAAGGTAAAAATGCTATTGTTACGGGAGGTTCTAAAGGTATTGGTAAAAGCGTTTGCCTAGCTTTAGCCAATGCTGGAGTTAATATTAATGTTTTAGACTTAAATAAAGATCAAGGATTAAATACAGTAAAAGAAATTATAAAATTAAATGTTAAAGCTGAATTTTATGAAATAGATGTAGCCCAAGAAAGTGAATGGATTAATTTTGTAACTTATTTAGATACAAAAAATAAATCAATAGATATTTTGGTAAATAATGCAGGTATTTGGTTAGGAAAAGAAATAAGTAATGTTTCAATCGAAGAATATCATAAATTGATATCAATTAATTTAACCGGTGTGTTTTTAGGTATTAAGCACCTTATACCCTTCCTTACTAAAGCAGGAGAGAAATCTAATTTTGGAAGCTCAATTATTAATCTAAGCTCAGTTGCTGGGTTAGTAGGATCACAACTCGATCCATTATATTCAATGACAAAAGGTGGAATTACAACTTTCACAAAATCTATGGCAATATATTTTGGTAAAAAAAAATATCCTATTAGAATTAATCAGGTCCATCCTGGAATTATTGAAACAGATATGGGAAGTCAAGTTGCTGAAGCAAGAATTAAACAAAACCCAAGTATGACTTTAAAAGATTCATATTCAGCAGGTATATTGCAAACGCCTCTTGGTCGTCTAGGTACTGCAGAAGAAGTCGCAAAAACAATATTATTTTTATCATCAGACGACTCAAGTTTCATGACAGGTTCCAGTCTTGTTGTTGATGGTGGATTGACTGCTCAATAGTAACATTTAAAAATTGAATAATAGAAAGAAAATTTACCCATGAAAAGAGATCTAAAAGAAAAAATTGCTTGGATTGTAGGTGCTGGTTCTGGGATAGGTCAAAACGCTGCTGTTAAGCTATCTACACTTGGAATGAAAGTTATACTTTCTGGAAGAAATATTAAAAATTTAGAAGAAACCGCTAAAAACTGTAAAACTAAAGCCTCAATAAAGATGATGGATGTTACTAATAAAACATTAGTTAAAGAAACAGTAAATCAAATAAAAAACGAATTTCAACAAATTGATGTATTGGTAAATTGTGCTGGAATAAATATTTTAAATAGAGATTGGGATTACATTAATGAAAGTGAGTGGGATGACGTGATTCAGACCAATGTCAATGGCTTATTTTATTGTTGTAAATCTGTCATTCCAATGATGAAAGAAAAAAAAGATGGTTTGATTATTAACGTTTCATCTTGGTCAGGCAACCATGTTAGTCTCTTATCAGGTGTTACATACACATCATCAAAACACGCCTTAAATGCTATGACTGAGACTATTAACATGAAATATTGTAATGTGGGTATTAGAGCTTGCGCTTTATGTCCTGGTGAGGTTGCTACAGATATTTTAGACAAAAGACCTAAAAAGCTCTCTTTAGAACAAAAAAAGAAGATGCTCCAACCTGATGATTTGGGTGAAACAATAGCTTTTTTATGTGAAATGCCAAAACATGTTTGTATTAATGAATTAACTATTAGTCCAACCTGGCATAGAAGATATATAGCAGATCTTGGAATTGAGGAATTATGATTTAAATATTAAATTTTCTATTTTATCTTGTGTCTTATTTTGAAAATCACTTGCGTCATGCCTTTCATGGAGTTGAGAACCAGGATAGCCACTAATTTTATTAACCATTCTCCCTCTTTTCACAGCAGGTCTTTCGTTAATGAATTTAGCCCATCTTAGAACATTTTTATAAGACTTAACATCCAAGAACTCCTCAGCACCATATAAACGGCCTAATACTAATGCGCCGTACCATGACCATATTGCTATATCCGCAATAGTATATTCATCATTACAAATGAAAGTTTTGTCTGATAATAACTTATCTAAAACATCTAGTTGTCTTTTTACTTCCATAGAAAAACGATCTATCGGATATTCAAGTTTTTCAGGTGCATAGGCGTAAAAATGGCCAAATCCTCCACCAAGATATGGGGCACTTGCCATTTGCCAAAATAACCAGTTTAAACATTCCGTCCTTGCTTCAAAAGATTTAGGAATAAATTTTTTAAATTTATCAGCTAGGTACAAAAGTATTGAACCAGATTCAAAAACTTTAACAGAAGTTCCGTTTGTATTATCAGTTAAACTAGGAATTTTTGAATTTGGATTAATGTCAACGAAACCAGAACTAAATTGATCCCCTTTTCCAATTCTAATAAGCCATGCATCATACTCTGCTTCTTTAATGCCTAAATCTAATAACTCTTCAAGCATTACTGTTACTTTCACACCATTAGGAGTACCTTGAGAGTACAACTGAAAAGGATGGATACCTTTTGGAAGATTTTTTTCATAAGTAAATCCAGAAATAGGCCTATTAATTTTTGCAAATTTACCACCATTTTCTTTTTCCCAAACCCATACGACAGGAGGGGTATATTTTTGTAACTTTGACAATTGAGTTTCCTTATTTAAATAACTTTAGTTAATAACTTAAAGCGATTGGTTCTAATGGTTTTTTATCAAGAATTAAATCTGACCCTTTTTCGCCAATTAAAGTTGCTCCAGAGTGCAAATTAGCAGATAACATAGTTGGCATAATAGACGCATCGACAATTCTTAAATTATCTATGCCATAAACCTTTAAATCATTATCCACAACTGCAGTAGGATCTGTTTTTGGTGCCATTCTACATGTCCCCATTTGGTGATATGTAGTAGTCCCTCTTTCTCTTGCAATTTGTAATAAATCTTCGTCAGACTGTGCATCTAATCCGGGATATACCTCGTAATCAAAATAATTTGATAAAGCTTTGGAATGCATCAGCCTTCTTGATAATTTTAGCCCAGCTACTACTACTCTTTTATCTTCTTCTGCATCAAGATAATTTGGTTGAATCTCTGGGGCTTCAAATGGATTATTACTTTTAGCTTTAACCCATCCTAATGATTCTGGTCTTTGTTGCCAGGCAGCAACCGTAAAACCTGGTTCAGAGTCAAGAGTTGATTGCACCCCTTCTTTGTAGGAAGCAGGTGTAAAAGTCATTTGCAAGTCATGATTTCTTATTGACTCGTTAGAATGCCAAAAACAATAAACTAAAGTTGGACTTAAGTTGACAATTGATTGTTTACCTAAAATATATTTCCCAATTTCTTTCAAGAGCTTAAACCCTCTGGATTTTTCATTAACTGTTTCAACATTCTTAGCTCTTGCAGTCATTCTAGGTGCAAAATGATCTCTTAAATTCATGCCAACACCCTTTAAGTCATGAATTACATCTATTCCGATATCTTTTAAATGTTTACCAGAACCAATGCCTGATAAATTTAATAAATGTGGTGATTTAATAACTCCTGATGACAGGATAACTTCTTTATTAGCCTTTAAAATTATTTTTTTACCTCTAACTCCACCTTTGAGATACTCAACTCCAGTAGCAGTTTTGTTTTCAATAATAATCTTTGTTACAAATGCATCGGTGATTATATCAAGATTTTGTCTAGATTTAACAGGCTTCAAAAAAGCTTTAGATGCACTTACTCTAAATCTACCTTTTGTGGTTCTTTGAACATATGAAACACCCTCTTGAAATTGTCCATTATAGTCTTTGTTTAAAGGTATACCTTGTTCAATAGCTCCTTTTATAAATGCTTCACAAAGTGGATCCCGGTACTCCAAATCAGTTATTGGCAACTCGCCTTTTGATCCTCTGTAAGTTTCATCATGCTCACCTAATCTTTTTTCATATTTTTTGAAATAAGGGAGTAAATCCGAGTAACTCCAACCTTTATTTCCCTTTTGAGCCCAGACATCAAAATCCATATTTTGACCTCTATTGAAAACCATTCCATTTATTGAGCTTGATCCACCTAATGTCTTGCCTCTTGGAATATCAATCACTCTTCCTGCCGTTCCCCAACTTGGTTCAGATTTAAATAACCAATTTACATTTGGATTAGTTAGAGTTTTCATAAAACCAGCTGGTATATGAATAAATGGGTTCCAATCAGGAGGCCCTGCTTCAAGTATACAAACTTTGTATTTACCGTCTGCACTCAGTCTGTTTGCCAAAACACATCCAGATGAGCCTGCACCAACAATAATAAAGTCAAAACTATTAATCATTAATATATCCAGTTTAATCGTGATTAAATAATGTTAATTTAAACATATTAATTTATCATTTTATTTATACAAATAGAAAAGGTAAATTCTTAATTCCAAATAAATCTTTAATGTATTACCAGGATTGCAACCACGTCACTAATTGATCTCTTAAACCTGTTGAAACTAATATTGCTTGAATGTCATCGAAGAAAAAAAATATTAAAGCTGATAAAATTATTCCAAATATGAAAGTCATAATAGTTCCTAATATAATATATTATATCAAAATTTAAAAAACTTGAATAATTTTAAAAAAAAAATAATATTAAGATATAACTATTGGAGAAAAATTATGGCTAATGATAATTATACTTTTAGTGAAACATTAAAATCTGAGCTATATTTAGCATTATTGATGTTTATTCCTCTCACTTTTACAATAACTGGATTATTTTAAATACCAAATATAACTTCTTCATCAAAAAGCTTTGCTATACTTTTTTCGCTGTATCCTAACTGTAAAATAATTTCTTTTGTATGCTGTCCCAACGATGGTGCTATTGATAATTTACTTCCACTAACTAACTTTGGCATACCTGGTATATTTGGAACAGGCCACGATTGATCAGTAGTAGGTTGATCCAGCCATGAAATTAATTCTAATGCTTTAGTTTGTTCACTATCTACAAATTCTTTATAGTTTTGTACTTTTTCATTCTGAACTTCAAATTTATTTAATAAATTTTTCCAATATTCCGTTGTTTTTTTAATGAAAAGTTTTTGTACTTCCTCAGTCAGAATAGCTTCATGTTTTCTTCTTAAAGAGTTAGTTAAAAAGCGTTTGTCAGTAAGAAAATTTTCCCATCCAACAGCATTACAAAATTTGGTAAACTCATGATTCTTCACAACGATAATCTGTATCCATCCATCTTTAGTTTGAAAAGTTCCTGATGGTGAAGAAGCATGAGTGTAAGGCCCTTCCATATATCCACTCATAAGTCTTATCGACTGCATAGCTGCTGCAGCCTCCATTAAACTAACTTCAATTTTCTTTCCTATATCTTCTTTAATTCTGGCAAATAAGGCTGAACTTACTAATTGGGTTGCGTACAAGGCGGTAGTCATATCAAAAATTATAACTGGTGTTCTGTGGGGGATATCGTCAGGACCTTTGTTTTCTGACATGAACCCTGTAAAAGCCTGCAATACAGGATCCATAGCTGGTTTTGCGCTCATAGGCCCTTTTTGACCAAAGCCTGAAATAGATAAATAAATTAATTTAGAATTGATATTTTTTAACCTTTCATATCCATACCCCAATCTTTCTATCACTCCTGGCCTAAAACCTTCAATAAGCACATCACATTCATTAATGATTTTGTCTAATATAGGCTGACTTTTTTTATTCTTTAAATCGAATACTATACTTTTTTTTCCGAGGTTTGCAGTTACTGAAAAAGCAGAATGTTGTCCATATTCTTGACCAAGATTTCTAGCCCAATCTCCGTCTTTTGGCTCAATTTTAATAACCTCAGCTCCATATTGAGCTAAAAGCATTCCACAATAAGGCCCAGCAACTCCTTGAGAAAAATCTATAACTTTTAACCCTTCATAGGGTTTTTCATATGACATAAAAGACTTTCAAAATATTTATAAACATTATTGCTTATGTTTTATTTTACACAAGAATAATTTTTTATTTGATTTGAATTAGTTGAATTTAATATAATTACAACTTATAGAATAACCCTACAAGAATTCAATTAAAAAGAGACTAATTTGAAACAAAACGTGAGTATATACTGGATACGACAAGATCTTAGGTTAAGTGATAATCCAGCTCTAAGTGAAGCTAATAAAATAGGATCAATAATTCCTATTTTTATTTTAGACATTGTAAATTCTAAAGAACATATAACAGGAAATGCAGGTAAGGTTTGGCTACATTATTCATTAAATGAACTAAACAAACAATTTGGTAACAAACTAATATTTTCTAAGGGAGACCCTGAGGAAATTTTAACTGACCTTTGCAAATCTGAACTAATAAATAAAATATTTTGGAATAGAGTTTATGAACCTTGGAGTATTTCAAGAGATAAGAGAATAAAAGAAAATATGAAAAAAAAAGGTATTGAAGTAAATACTTTCAATGGATCACTTTTATGGGAACCTTGGAATGTTTTGAAAAATGACGGAACGCCCTATAAAGTTTTTACTCCCTATTATAGAAGAGGCTGTCTAAATGCAGTTGAACCCAGAAGACCATTAGAAAAGCCAAAAAAGATAAATTTTCACGAAGTGAATAACTTTAAAAGCTTGTCTATTAATCAATTAAATTTATTGCCGGCACATTCTTGGAAAGAAAAAATAATAAGCTCATGGAATGTTGGAGAAAATGCTGCCAAAAATAGATTAAATGAATTTGTTAAAACTGAAATCGAAGATTACAAAGAAGGTCGAAATTTTCCATCTAAAAAAAATGTATCTAGGCTTTCACCACATTTGCATTGGGGTGAAATTTCACCAAATACAGTATGGTTTAAAGTTTGGAATTTAAATAAATTCGGAATTAAGCATCAACAAGATACTGACACATTTTTGTCAGAAATGGGATGGAGAGAATTTTCTAATTACTTATTGTTCTATTTTCCTGATCTACCTAAGAAAAATTTACAAAAGAAATTTGATAATTTTGCTTGGGATAATAATCCTTTATTTCTAAAAGCATGGCAGAATGGTCAAACTGGATACCCAATAGTGGACGCTGGAATGAGAGAATTATGGTCAACAGGCTATATGCATAATAGATTAAGAATGATAGTTGGATCCTTTCTGGTAAAAAACCTATTACTCCATTGGCATGAAGGCGAACGTTGGTTTTGGGACTGCCTTGTAGATGCAAACTTAGCTAGTAACAGTTCGGGTTGGCAGTGGATTGCAGGTTGCGGAGCAGACGCAGCTCCATATTTTAGAATTTTTAACCCTATTACCCAAGGTCTAAAATTTGATCCAGATGGTCATTATGTCAGACAATTTGTCCCAGAAATTTCTTTACTTCCTAATAAATATTTATTCAATCCCTGGGAAGCGCCCGATGACATTCTAGAAAAAGCTAATCTAAAATTAGGAGAAAATTATCCAAAACCAATTGTAGATATAAAGGAATCTAGGCAAAAGGCACTTTCTGCGTTTGCTAAATTGAAATCATCTTAATATGCATCAAAGGTTATACAGATATTTATTTTATATAATCTTGTTTGTATTGACTTATCTTTTTTATATATTTCCTTTTGAAACTCTCAGTCAATATTTATCAAATGAAACAACATCCTTAAAATATTTAATAATTAACACAACTATATTTTTTATACTTATTGTCTATTACCTAAGATCACATAGTACGTTTATACCACTTAAGATATTCGTATATGAAGGTTTAGGGATTGGTTTTATAAGTTTTTTAATCATTTCAATTAGTATTTTAGTTAGTTCACTTGTCACTATTAGTGAAAAAACAATAGGCATAATATCATTATTAATAATAATAATAATATCAATTTATGGAATGTTTAATGCTAGAAAAGTAATATTAAAAAAGATTACTGTAAAATCATCTAAAATTAATAGAAACTATAATATAATTTTTATAAGCGACGTACATTTAGGTACAAATACATCTAAACATCTTTCAAAAATTTTAAATAAAATACAAACTTTAGAATATGATTTTTTATTGATTGGAGGAGATCTAATAGATTCCAGTTCCTTTAAATTAAATGATCTAAATTTATTAAATAACATTAAAAAGGATATATATTTTGTTAATGGAAACCATGAATATTATCTAAAAGATTTTAAAAATAAAATTGAGCAATTAAAAAAATTTAAAATTAAAGTTCTTAAAAATTCAAGTATACAAATTAACGAAGTAAACATAATCGGAATTGATGATTTACAAAGTAAATTTTCTAAAATAAGTTTTGTTGAAAAGTTGATTAAAAAAAACTTATTTAACTTAGTCCTTTTACATAAACCTGATATTTGGGACAATATAAAAAATAAAAGTGATCTTATGTTGTCAGGACATACTCATAATGGACAGATTTTTCCATTTAACTTTTTAGTTAAATTAAAATTTAAATTTATTTATGGAATATATGAATATAAAAAATCAAAGCTTTATGTATCGTCTGGCGCAGGTTGCTGGGGACCTAAGTTGCGTATTGGATCGTCAAACGAGATTGTTAATATTCATTTAATAAAGATATCTTAAATGTTCATTTAAGAATTAGGCTGTTATCAATTTTATAAAATTTAGACGCAGATTTCTTTAATGAATTTGCTGTTAACTCTTCTACGCCATAAACCTCCGCAAAAATTTTATTTTTAGAAATCACCCTTTTTAGCAACAAATCAAAATCTCCATCACCTGAAGCTAAAACTATAATGTCTGATCTAGGTGCATAATCCATGATGTCAATTGTTATACCTACGTCCCAGTCCCCTTTTGATGAGCCATCGTTTCTACTTATAAAAGGTTTTAATTTCACTTCAAAACCAATTCCCCTTAATATATTTTGAAATTGTATTTGTTTAGTATCATTTCTGTTAGTAGTGTAAGCAAATGCAGCAACCACCTTCCTGTCATTAGTAATTTTTTTCCAAAATTTATTATAATCAAAATTAGATTTAAATATTTGCTTTGTAGTATAATATATATTTTGCACATCAATAAATATTGAAACTCTCTTCATAATAATCCTATTTAAAAAAAAATTAAAAAATTTAACAGTCTTTAAATCAAACCTTCAATCTCAACTGGTAAATCATTTCTTTCAATTTCTTCAATTATTTTGTTTAAGTGATCTGAATTTTGGGTTTCAACAGTAATATTTAATTTGGCCAAACTAGCTGACAAATCCATTGCAAATCTACTATGCTCGACTTGAAGCACGTTAGCTCCATTAGTTGCACAAATTTTTGATATAATTTGTAATTGTCCAGGCTTGTCAGGCATTGTAATACCCAGTGTTGTAACCTGTCCTGATCTAACTAAGTCTCTCATTAAAATTGAGGACAAAACTTTTGAGTCAATATTCCCCCCCACATATTATAACGCCAACTTTTTTACCTTTAAATGTGCTAGTACTTTGTAATAACGCGGCCAGACCTGTTGCACCTGCCCCTTCTGCAACAACTTTTTCGTGTTCCGCTAACATTGCTATTGCTCTTTCAATCGATTTATCTGAAACAGTAATTACATCATCTACAAAATCTTGAATTATAGAAAAAGGAATATCACCTATTTTTGAAACAGCTATACCTTCAGCTAAAGTAGATCCTTTGCACTTGATTTTTTTATTAAACATCTTGTTTGTTAAAGATGGATACAAGTCAGATTCAACGCCAATAATCTTTATGTTTTTATTCATTTCTTTTGCTGCCAATGCACAACCAGCTATTAATCCACCACCACCAACCGGTATCAGTAGAACATCAATTTCATTACAGTCAGATAACATTTCATATGAAATAGTGCCTTGGCCAGAAATTACATTTAAATCATTGTAAGGATGAACTTCAATGAAACCTTTATCCTTTATAAGATCTTGCACATGTTGATAGGACTCATCTAAATCAGATCCCTTAATAATAACATTTCCACCAAAATTTTTAGTTCTTCTAATCTTTGTAAAAGGAGTTCCTTCAGGCATTACAATATTTGAGTTAATATCCATCTTATTTGATATAAAAGCTAATCCTTGAGCATGATTTCCAGCAGACATAGCAACCACACCAGAGCTTCTTTCATGATCTGAAAGTGACAAAAGCTTGGAGTAAGAACCTCTTACTTTAAATGCGCCTGTATATTGTCTATTTTCAAACTTGAAGAAAACATTAACACCTAATTTTTCTGAAATAGAGCTTGAGTAGCTGGTTTCAGTCCACTTTACATTTTTGGAAATTTTTTTATGTACATCAATAATGTCATCTAGTGTTAATTTCATTGTTAACTCTATATATTTAAGTTTATAATGGGTTATTGCCAAAATAAAGCTTTGTCAAATATAATGATGAATATAGACAGGATTATTAGTTTTTTGAGAAAAAATGACTTTTTTTGACATTAATAAAATCATGAAAGGTAGCCCACCTCCAATTGAATACCAAGTAACTCTAGATAATTGGCGAAAATATCCTTTCAATTCTTGGTCATTTGTAAATGTAAGAAATTTAATACCAACGTCACCAATTTATAATAATCCTGATAAAAAGGTTATATTACAAAAACAGTTAATAGACATAGATGATCTAGTCATTGATTATAAAAATACCTCTTACAAACTTAAAGAAATTTTTAAAATATGTGACACAGATGCTTTTTTAGTTATGCATAAGGGTAAAATTAAATTTGAATTTTATGATAAATTCACAAGGTTTAACACTCCTCATATCATTTTTTCAGTATCAAAGTCTTTAACTTCTTTGTTAACTGGAATACTAGTAGAGAAAAAAGTAATTAATATTGACAACTACATTTCACATATTTTACCAGAAACCAAGGGAACTGCTTATGAAGACGCAACTGTTAGAAATGTTCTTGATATGAACATTGCTTCTGGATTTATAGAAGACTACACAGGACAAGCAGAAATATTTAAGAAGTATAGATCATCCACTGGCTGGGATTTGCCTGAAACCAACTCAACACAAACAGTTAAAGGATTGCATGATTTTCTTTCCTCAATGCCCAAGTCTAATCAGAAGCATGGTAAAAAATATCATTATTGTTCACCTCATAGTGATTTATTAGGATGGATTATTGAACGAGCTTCAGGTGAAAATTATTCTAAAATAATGGCTGACTTACTATTCAAGAAAGCAGGCATGAATCATGAAGCAAATGTAACTGTTGATAAATGGGGAGCTTCCAGAGCCGCAGGAGGAATTAGTGTTTCACCATATGATTTACTTTTACTTTCTGAGTTAGTTCGTAATCATGGATCTAATAAGAATGGTCAATTAGTACCCGCCGCATGGATAGAAGATTTCGTTAATAATAAAAATAATAACAGCTATCTAAATCAAGATAATTTGGAAAGATTTCCAAAGGGAAATTATCGGTCAAAATGGTACCAGACTGGGTTCAAACATAATGAATATTGTGCTATTGGGATCCATGGTCAAAATATATGGATAAACCCTCAAAAGGAAATTACAATAGTAAGAATGTCATCTGCATCAGATCCTATAAATATTAAAACTGAAGAACTAATGTTTTCAGTTTTTGATGAAATTAGTAAAATTTTTATTTAACGGGAGATTACTTAACAATGAATTTGTCTTTAATATATTTTGACTTTCCTTTTTGGAGAGCAGAAGTTAGCAGAATTGCGCTTAATATTGGCAAGATAAAATTTAATGATATCCGAGTTGACCGTGAACAATTTATGAGAGCAAGAAGTTCGGGTAAATTAGATGACGGAACAATTATTCCATTTAATCAGCTTCCATGTTTAAAAGTTAACAATGAGAGTTTTGCTCAAACAGCCGGCATCGCAAGATTTTGTGGAAAATTATCCGGTCTATATCCGAAAGACAACGATGTTGCAGCTGCTAAAATTGATCAATTCTTGGACTTTATTACTGATATTACAGTGTTAATTTTTAATGCAGGAAGAGATCTAGAACCTGATAAAAAAATTGTTAAAAGAAAAGAATTCTTTGAAACAGAGTTCACCAGAAAGTTCGAAATGTTAGAAAAAAATATCCCTGAAAACAGCGATTTGATAATTACTGATTACTTTAGCATTGCAGATATTGCCTTATGGAGTTTTGTGGGATGGACAACTTCAGGTGCAGTAGACGGCTTTCCAAAAGATTTCTTAATAAAATATCCAAACATTAAAAGAGTGTGTAATTTTGTTGGTGAACACCCAGAAGTGAAAAAATGGGAAAACGATAAACAATTTAAAGCTTGAAAATTATTAAAAAGTAATTGGAAATCTTTTATATAACTTATTTATCTCTAACATGATCTCTTCAGAAAGTACTACCTCTAGTCCTTTCAATATATTAGTTAACTGTAAATTATCAGTTGCTCCAAAAATTACAGAGCCCATAAAAGGTCTTTGATTACAAAAAGCAAGGGCCATATGAACTGGATCTAAATTATATTTTTTTGCAAGTAATACATACTCTTTTACAGCTGAAGTGGAATTGACGTTAATTCTACCAAATAAACTTGGTACTCTCGAAAGTCTAGAGTTGTCTGGCACTTTATCTTCCATATACTTACCTGTAAGAAACCCTCCCGCTAAAGGAGAATAAGCTAACAAACTAATATTTTCATGATGAGACATTTCAGCCATATCAAGGTCATATAATCTACAAAGTAAACTATATTCATTTTGAGTAGAGGCCAGAGTAAGATTAGGAAATTCTTTTAAATAATGAATAAATTGAGTAGTACCCCAACAAGTTTCATTAGACAAGCCAATATACCTAATTTTTCCTTCTTTTTGTATATCAGACAAAGCTCTTAAAACCTGTAAAATGTTTTCTTTGGCAGACACTGTGTCTTGGGTTGTTGGGTTATAATTCCAATTTTGTCTAAAGTGATATGAACCTCTGTTTGGCCAATGTAATTGATAAAGATCTAAATAATCAGTTTTCAATTTTTTTAGACTACCCTCAATCGCTATCTTTACTGATTTTTCGTTGATCCCCTCACCATTCCTGACGGCTTTGTAACCTTTCCCAGATATTTTACTGGCTAGAATAATATCAGATCTTTTAGATTTATTTTTTTCTATCCAATTGCCAATTATAGTTTCTGTATTTCCAGTAGTTTCTGCACGAAGTGGGCAAGTTGGATACATTTCAGCTGTATCAAAAAAATTAATTCCATATTCCAATGACTGATCTATTTGACTGTGTCCATCATCTTCTGAAGTTGTTTCTCCAAAAGTCATTGTTCCTAGACAATATGATGAAACGTTTAAATCTGACTTACCTAATTTTTTAAAATGCATGTTTTATCCTGATTTCAGTTAAATTAAACATATATATGATTTTTATAAAAAATAAAATTTAACATTTATTAATTTTGAGTTTATGCATATTTAATGATTATGAGCTCTCAAAACTTGAAGCGGCTTAGAAAGAACTAGTTTAATCATTTTAAAAAAGCTAAAAACTGTTACCACAGTTGGAACAATAAAAGACAAAATAATTAAGGTTAAGTAATTTACGTAAAAATCAACATTAAAAACGAAGTATAGTAAAATAAAACTTACCAAGCATCCGATTAACAAAGAAATAAATGATGCCATTAGACCAATTATTAAATATTCATATAGCCATAGTAATGATATTTTTTTTGGACTTGCTCCTAATATTTTAAATATTGCTATCTCATATAACTTATCTTTTTTACTTACATCTAATATCCCTGTTAAAACTATAACTCCTGACAAAAGTGTTATTAAAGCAATAGAGTTAATTATAATTATTAGTAAATTTAAAATTGACTTAATTGCTTTGTAACTTTCTTCTATTGAAATAGAAGATATATTTGAAAATTTAGTGACTACTTTTTCTACAAAGTTATTATTAATTTCTTTATTTTCACTTGTAGTTGAGGCAATCCAAGTGTGCGGGGCATTGGTTAAACTACTTTCACTTAATACAAAAATAAAATTAATATTCATATTCTCCCAAATAATTTCTCTTGTATTGAAAATCGTGGCTTCAAAATTTCTACCTAAAATATTAAATCGTATATTATCACCAATTTTCACATTCATTCCTTTGGCAATTTTATCACCCATTGATACTAATAAAGGACCATTATAGTCTTTTTTCCACCATTCTCCTGATATTAGCTTAGAGTTTTTAGGTCTTTCGTTAGTCCAAGAAAATGCTCTATCTCTTTTAAGCACCCATTCGACATCTTTATTTACTTTTAAATTTTCAACCTTAATGTCATTAATTTCAGTAATACGACCTCGTAACATTGGTTGAGAGTTAAGAAATAAAATATCTTTTGATGAAGAAGCTAACTTATTAATTGTGTCAATTTGGTTTGGTTGAATATCAATTAAAAAATGATTAGGAGCTTCTTGATTAATAGTTTTTGAGATTTTGTTATCTAGACTTTCTTCAATTATATTAAGACTAATTAAAAGTGATAAACCTATACTGAATGAAACAACTATTGTCTTAGAAAAAGAATTCTTACTAATAATTGATTTTCTTACAAGTTCAGACAGAGATCCAATCTTAAAATTTATCTTTTTTAAAATATAAAAATATATATTCGTTAATGCGCTTAAAATTATAAAAGAAATAAAAATTGATGTAAAAATATAAGCTGATAATTTAATGTCGTTGGTCATGATCACTGTTAAGTAAGATAACAAACAAATTAAAAAAAATATGAATATTTTTATTTTTTTGGAGCTTTGATTATGAATGTTATGAGCTGCGTGTCTTATAAGTTGTATTGGTTTAATTTTATAGGTACTTGCAATTGGTATTATTGTAAATAATAGACAAACTATTAAACCAAAAGAAAAACTAATAATAATTGGTTTTAAAAAAATTGTTGCTTGAAAAGTATCAAATAATTCTGAACTAATTATTGGTGACAATAAAAAAGGAATTGATATTCCCGCAAGTAAAGCAGGTATTATGCTTAGTAAAAAAATAACCATGACTTGAAAAAGGTAAATTAAAAAAACTTGTATATTTTTAGCTCCTAATGATTTCAAAATCGCGATATTATTAATTTTTTTGATTATATAACCTTTTACACCATTAGAAATACCAATTCCTGATATTAAAAGAGTAATTAATCCAACCATAGAAATAAAAAGAGAAGTCCTTTCTATAAAGTTATTAAAATTATTAGTACTACTATTAATACCCCTAACAGTGATATTAGTACCTTCAACTAACTTGTTTAAGTATGATAAATTGATATTGTTTTTGCTTGGAATAAATTTTATTTTATATTTTACTAATGAACCTGGGACAATTAAATTTGTTTTTTGTAATGTTTTAATTGACAAAAGAACTCGAGAACCAAAAGTTGCAAATGAAAACATTCTATCTGGTTCTTTTTTTATAATTCCTTTAATTACTATTCTTGAATCACCTAAATCAAGTGTATCACCTAAATCAAGGCTAAGCTGATTTTTTACATTTTTATCAATCAAAACTCCATTGACGTTAGTGTTATTTATAGACTGATTTAATGTTTGATTAGGTGTAATTGAAACACTGCCTATCAAAGGCCAGTTTTCATCAACTGCTTTCAATTCAACTAATCGACGTTTATTAATTAAGTTTTTGTTTGAAGACAACATAGTCCTCAACTCAATTACTTCTGAGACTTTTCCATTGACCTCAAGCCATTTTTTTATTTTTTGAGGAAATTTCTGATATGTAGTGGAAAGTTCAAAACTTCCTCCAAGAAGCTGAGATCTTTGATTATTAATTTCAAATTTTAGGTTTTCAGATAAACTTCCTACAGCACTAATTATGAAAATGCCCAAAAATATTGATGTTATAACAATCTTAAATTCATTGAAAGATCCTCGTAATTCTCTAATTGATAATTTCCAAAATTTAAAATTATTCATCTTTAACAATTAAACCATTATCTAATTTAATTATTTTATTACATTGTTTAGCAATTGTCTCATCATGAGTAACTAATATTAGCGTTGAAGCAAAATCACTCTGTAGTTTGAAAATTAATTTCATAACTTCTTCACTGTTTCTTTTATCTAAATTGCCTGTGGGTTCATCTGCAATTATAATTTCTGGAGAAGATATTAAAGATCTAGCAATTGCAACTCTTTGTTGCTCACCTCCAGATAGTTGGTGGGGATAATGATTGAGTCTTTTTTTAAGCCCAACTGACTTTAACAACTCAGTTCCTTTTTTGTCATCAATTAATACTCCAGAAATTTGATTGGGCAAGTTAACATTCTCTAAAGCAGTCATTGATGGTAATAAGTTAAAAGATTGAAAAATAATACCTACATTTTTTGATCTATAATTAGCTAATTCATCTTCTTCCAAGTCATGAATTGCTGCACCTTTAAAAAATATTTTCCCTTTAGAGATTAACTCTAAGCCAGCTATTGTCATTGCTAATGTAGATTTTCCTGCTCCACTTTCACCAATTACACTAATGCTATTATCTTTAAGAATTTTTAAGTTTATTCCTTTTAAAATATTAACTGTTTCTACATTACTTTTTAGGCTGACATGAACATTTTCCAGCTCAATGATATGATTTTTACTATTATTATTCATTTGTAATTACATCAATTTATTATGTTGTTTTCTAATTATCTTTCTTGTAGACAAATGGAAATTATGGTTTCTAGTTAATAATGGACTATATAAAAAAACTTACATTTACAATTTTTTTCTTTATATCATTTGTTGTAAATATAGCACATTCTAAAACAACAAAAGTTATTGTTTTTGGCGACAGTCTAATTGCAGGATATGGATTATTAAAAGAAGATGGTTTCGTTAATCAATTACAAAATAAAATCACTCATTCTAAAATTAATTTAAAGCTAACAAATTCTGGAGTTTCTGGTGAAACTTCCACCGGTTTATTGAATAGGTTTAAATGGGTATTAGAAGAAGAGTATGACGCAGTAATAATTTCAATTGGTGCCAACGATGCACTAAGAGGAATTAATCCCATAATAACTTATAGAAATATTGAGAATATCTTAACACATTTAAAAAAAATTAAAATTCCTACAATGCTTATCGGTATGAAAGCACCGTCTAACCTTGGAAGGGAATATGTAAATGAATTTAATGCCATTTACCCAAGCTTGTCTAAAAAATTCGATGTATTTTTTTATCCATTCTTTTTGAAAGATGTAGCTTTGGAGCCTTCTTACAATCAAAAAGATATGATACACCCTAATAAAAAAGGGGTTGTTAAAATTGTTGAAAATATTTTTCCATACTTTCTACGTTTTTATAAAAGTCTAATAAACTAATTATCTTCTAAAAATTAATAATCTTAAAACTCTCCAAAGGCCTCTGAATGCTAGAGCCCTAATCATTGGGTTACTAAACAATCTTTTGAAAAAAGTTATAATTTTTGTAGGATGATTTTTCAAAAAAAAGATAAGTACAACCATTATTACAATAATAAATAAGAATTTTATCATTTTGTATTTATACTAATAGAGCCCAAATCACCAAAATCAGCTGTAATTTTATCTCCAGATTTTATTGGTAATGGCATTGAACACGTTCCTGTAGAAACAATCATACCTTTATGAATGGTAATATCATTTTGTGATAATTCATTTACCAACCAAGTTAAGGCAATTCTTGGGTCTTCCAAAACATTCGCTCCAATGCCGTCATGCTGAAGATTTGCAGAATTGTATATCTTAACTTTGTGTTTTGATAAATCAAGTGATTGCCAAGGATAGTCTATTCCTTGTGAGATTGCAAACTGGTGTGCACATGCATTATCTAAAATTAAGTTAAACTCTCCAACAGTTGCGAAATTTTTAAAGCGAGAATCAGGTAACTCTATTGAAAGATGCAATGATTCAACTAACTTTATGACATCTTCAAGATTATATAATGTTTTTGTAGGTTTTAAAGTTTCCCCTATTTTAAAAGCAAATTCCGGCTCTGCAACAGCCATTTTATTATGACCAAAAATAATAGTGTCTTCTGGTTTATAAAGTTTATTTTGTAAAATTCTACCTGCTAAAGGTCCTCCAACACCAATATGTTTTTGTCCTTCTTTACTAGTTGCAGCGATCTTCCAACCTACAGTGATGTCATTACTAAATTTTTCTAAATTTTCCTGAATTTTATAAGCTTCTTTTCGTGAACTTGGTATTAATTTTTTCGGCAAAGAAGTAATTTTTTGGCCATTTTCCCAACTGTTCCAAATTAACTCAGCTACATGCATAATTTAAGTCCTTAAAGAGTGTTAATTTAATTTCTTTGATTTTTCCCAAGTAGTTATATCTTGTGCAATAGGAGGTAAAGGAATTTGACCAAACATTTCTGCAATTATACCTCTATGATAACCACCATGCATTACAAGATGCGTTATAATCATAGATCTAGACATAGAAACCTTGTTCCCACCAATCAAGTCACAATCAACTAACTCAAGTAAATCATCATCAGATAAATTATTAGTATAATTTTTAATTGATGTTTCTTCTTTTTTTTTGGCTTCCCAAAGCTCTTGTATATCTTCAAATAATATAGTCTGAAGGTGATCAAAAGCATGTTTTTCTTGTTTCATATTAGCAAGCCAAACCTTATCTATAACCAATAAGTGATTTAAAGAATTTCTTATACTATTCATGAAAGATTTACGTTGTTTATTAATTTCATTAGGAGATAATTGAACTATAACTTTAAAAAATTCATCGTTAGCCCAACTATTATAATTAAGAAGATTTATAAGATAGTTTAGGTTGTTCATAAGAATTCACCCCAATGATAATTATGATCTATTTCTTATTATTTAGATTATTAAATAAAAATTTAAATAATGTTTTCTTTTTATTATCTTGAATTTTCCATCTTTTTTTTAGAACTCTATAAAGGAATATACAACCAAGACCTAAAATCAAATAAATGTAAGCTGTTGAATTTTCCATTGACCATTCTAAAAGTTTTTGAATGATATTAACTTGATATTTTATACTACAGAAGTCAAGTAAGCTGAGTAAATTTAATAATGGGGTGGAATGTCATCAGAAGTATTTAATTTATCTGTGTTATTATTTTGCATATTTTCTATATCTAATTTTAGTGTTTTAATTTGCAACGTAAGCTCTTGTATCTCTTTTTGTTGATTATAGATTTCATCACTCATACTTATTATCTCATTTTGAAAAAGAGTAATTTTTTCTTCAAGAATCTGAATTTTTTTGTTCATATTGCTACTTATAATTTTAATTTATGATATAAATATCTTATGAAGATTATAGTTGGAATATTTTTATTTTTTTGCGTTTTAAACATAGCTATGTATTCATTATCTTTTTTTGGTTAATTTCACTATTCCAATCTGGTCCTAACATACATAAACTTAAACCAATGCCAGTAATAGCAAGTCCAAATGATACCGCATAAAATATGTGACTTAAAGACCAAGAAAATATAATAGTAAGATAACAAACAACAGATACAGTCAAAAATCTTATTATCCCTACTATCACTGGGAAAAATATCTTACCAGTTCCCTGACTAGCAAAATATAATGTTTGTCCTGCTGCAAAAAAACAGTAAAATGGACCAACTATTATTAAATAAAGAATAGCATATTTTTCAGATAAAATATTTGTTTCAAAATTGTATAACCAAAGTTCTGGATAAATAGCTACTGCTATACTAATGACGCCTATAATAATAAAAGATATTATTGCACCAACCCAAGCAATTTTTTTTGCCCTGCTCATTTGATTTGCACCGGCATTAATACCAACTGCAGCTGTAAGAACAGATCCGATACCAAATACTAATGGAGTAATTATAATTTCTAACCTACTTCCAAGACCGTAACCAGCAAGAGCTTCAATGCCATAATGACTTACTGAAGCTGTCACGACGGCAACTGTTCCTGCAATTGTAATGCTATTGATTAGACCTCCAGCCCCTACTTTCATTATATCTAAAAAGGATTTTTTGTTTAGAGGGTAAGTTCTGAGCTTTATGGTTTTTTGTTTATATTTAATATAAAGATATAAATATATCATCATAAGGAAATGTGAAACAACCATGGCAATTGCTGGCCCAATAATACCCAAACTTTTAAACCCAAACCAACCTACTGTAAAAACCCCACCTAAAAAGATCTGAAATAAGCAACCTAAAATTTGTACCTTTGCAGGAACAACAAATTCTCCCATAGCTCTTAAAATTGCTGAAAAAATATAGAGTAACCACGTGAAGACAGCTCCTCCAAAAGCAATCTGTGAAAAAACAACAGCTCCGTCCAAAACATCATTGCTACCACCCATTGATGAATAAATGTGATTTGGTAAAAATCCAAATATTATTGTGTAAATTAATGACATAAAAATGCCTATTAAAACAGCATGCCAAATAGCTGAATTAGCATCTTCAATTAATCCTGCTCCTAAAAATCTTGAAATAGATGATGTACTTGCCCCACCAATTGCACCAGCAGACATCATTTGCATCAGTGTTAAAAATGGAAAAACTAAAGCTAAACTTGCGAGTGGGACATTTCCTAATTGTGAGACAAAATAGGCATCTGTTATTATTATTAACACCATTGAAATTCCAGTGATTGAATTTGGCAATGAAAGTTTACAAATCATTTTTAAAACAGGACCGTTCAAAATCATATCAAGATTATTTTTCATTGGCTAAACTTTTCGAAATGTTATCACTAAAACAAAATCTAAATGGGCATAGGCGGACATCTTCCTTCAGCTTTAAGTACTTGAAAGGCCCTCAATGTATTCTCAATCCCTTTTTCAACGGAAATGGAAGGATATTCACCAATCTGATTTCTCAGAGGCAGATCATCTAAATCTGGAGGAAAAGGTAGCGATTGACCAATACAGCTTACAGATGCATTTTCTTTTAACTTCTTAATTATAGATAACCCATTTTCTATTGTTTCACATGGACCATTAAGATTAAAAACGTGTGAGCCAACCATGTCTTTGCTTACAGATGTGATAAATGCTAAAGCTGACTCACCTGCATATAACCAGCTATATTTTCCAGTATATGGTATTACAAAGCTTTCGCCTAAAGCTGCAGCTTGAATAGCTAGGGTGTTTTTTGAACTCATTCCTTGATCTCTTGCCAAACCATATACAATATTAGGTCTAATACCGATAGATGGAACTTCCCAGTCAGCCCAATAAACAAATGCTGTATGCTCATTAGCTAGTTTATATGCACCATATAACGTTTCTTTCCAAGGACCTTTAGGAGGCATTCCTAAGGCAGCAACCGAAGATGCATAAACAGTCCTCTTAATATTTGCTTCTTTAGCAATTTCAAGAATATTAATTGTGCCTTCTACATTGACACGAGCACCTAATGCTGGATCTGCCGCACAAAATGGTACTTGAAGACCCGCTAGATGAATTATAGCACCTGGATTAGAGCTTATGATAATTTTCTTTAGCATTTTAAGATCGGTAATGTCGCACTCTTGCCATTTAATTTTAGACGCTTCATTACCAAGAAGAAGTTTAAGTCGATCTTTATTATTGGACAAATCAATAGCTACACAAGGAATGTTAGATCTATATAGAATTGTAAGAATCCATGCTCCAATGCAACCACCAGCACCTGTAACAATTACAGGTCTGTCAAAAGTATTATTTTTAATCAACAAATCATCAGTTAAAAAATCTAGACTCATTATCTGCCCCCCTTATAGAATTATCCATTAGAGACTCATATAGTACTCAGCTCTAATAAACAAAATTTATTGTGTCTTGTTTACAAATTTATTTATGTCAATTGCTAATTCTCTTGGTTTTTCCATAGCTGCAAAATGGCCTCCAGAAGCATGAGATGACCATAATACAATATTTTTATAAAATTGAGATGCCAAAGTAATTGGTGGTGAAAATATCTCTTTTGGAAATTCACTATAACCCATTGGAACATTGATTGGTGAATTTTTATTAATAGGCCAATCAACCGATCTGTGACGCATTAAATATGGCCAAAAAGAAGCACCTATACATCCAGAAAACCAATATAAAGATATATTAGCTAACATAGTATTTATATTAATTTTATCAAACAAATCATTATCATTATCTGTCCAAGTATAAAATTTTTCAGCTATATATGAACATAAAGCCACAGGAGATGAATTTAAAGCATGTGCTAATGTAAAGGGTTTAGTACCCTGAATTTGTTGATAGCCTGTCTCAAATTTCATAAAGTGTTTTAGCTTTTCATAATATATTGCTTCTTCTGGATTATTAGCTTCTTTATCAAGACCTCTAGGTAGCGGTAGCATATTCAAGTGAACACCTGAAATATTTTTTGGTGCATTAACAGCCATAATAGAAGCTATAAATGATCCTAAATCACCACCTTGTATGAAATATTTTTTGTAGCCAAGGGTATTCATCAAGTCAATAAAATGGCTAGAAATTTCTTGTAAGCTCAATAGTTTTTGCGATGGTGAAAATGAAAAACCTACATTTGGTAAAGTAGGAATTATTAAATCAAAAGGTTGATTACCTTTAAGACTATTTTTTTCAGGATTTGTTAGTAAAGGAATTACATCTAAAAATTCAAAAATTGAACCAGGCCATCCATGAATTAAAAGAAGAGGCAGAGCATTCTCTTCAGTTGATTTTACATGCAAAAAATGTGTTTTTACACTATCCTTAGTAAAAATAAATTGATTAAATTTATTTAGATTACTTTCCTCTTTTTTCCACGAAAATTGATTTTTCCAGTAGTCAATTATGTATGATATTTTTTCAAATGAAATACCTGCATCATTGTTATAATTCGACCCCCAGTCTAAAATTCTACCATTCGTAATTTTAAAATTTAAGTCTTCTAAAGCTTTATTATCTATATTTGATTTAAATTTCTCCATTTCACTTCAACCCTCTAAAAGATGTAAAATATTTTATTGTAAAACTTTGGTTGTAAACTAATATAAAACAATGAATAAAATCATTATTAAAGTTTTCTTTTATTTTAACTTATTAATTTTTTCCAGTTTTTCATCATTAGCTGAGACCTTTGTTTATTCTGGTGGCTGTTTTTGGTGTACAGAAGCAGATACTGAAAAATTGAAGGGGGTTAATGAGGTAATAAGTGGATTCACTGCAGGTACCACAAAAGATCCTAAATACATACCTGGGCAATGGGGCGATCACCGTGAAGCTGCTCTAGTTAAATATAACCCTGAAATAATTAGTTTTAAAGAATTAGTGGTTCATGTGTTTAAAACAATTGATTATGAAGATAATAACGGACAGTTTTGTGACCGGGGAAGATCGTATAGTCCGGCTATTTATTATAAAACAAATGAAGAAAAATCAATTATCTTATCTTTAGCTCCAAAAACATCTATAGTGCCTATAGAAAAAGAGACTAAGTTTTATCCAGTTAGATTAGAACATCAAGATTATTATAAAAAGCAAAGTTACAAATATGAATATTACAGATTCATGTGTAGACGTGATAAACGCTTAGAACAGCTCAATAACTGAATTAATTATATTTTTGCCAAATTTCTATTGCCTCTTGGATCAACCCAGCCAATTAGACCATCATCTCTTTTATAAACCATGTTTAATCCACTATGTTTTTTATTTCTAAACATTAAAGCTGAAATATTTCCCATTTTCATTTTTTCTAGAGCGTCTATGACAGTCAATTCTTCAATTTCAGTATCCAACTCTGCAAAAATAAGTGGTTCTTGATAATTTGTTTCTTTTTGTTTTGAAATTGATGTCGGAGGTTCATTAATTATGTGAAATTGAGCATTTAAGGAGTTTACTTTATTATTATTTTTATTATTTTCATTGTTTTTATAATTTTTAATTTTTCTTTTATATCTTCGTAATTGTTTTGATAATTTTTCCAGGGTTTCATTGAATGCTAGTTTAGCAGTTTGCCCAGAAGATTGAGCTGTAAACTCCATTTTTTTATTAATATGAAGTACAATTATTATATAAAATAATTTGTTATTTTTAGAAACACTGATTATTGATGAGATTGGATTAGGAAAATATTTTTGGATTGATTCTAAGAGACTTAATTCTGCATATTTGGAAAAAGTTTCACCAACTTTAACTTGCTTTCCAAATATTTTAAAGTTCATATATAACTCCTAAATATCTTATTATTATAACAAAACTATAATAAGTTTTTGTCAATAATTTTATTTTTTTAATATTGAGTTGATATAAATTAATATTACTTAAGTTTTTGTAGTTTATGAGGAGTTAAACGTGTCAGCTTACCTTATTGTTAAATCTGATACTAGTCAGATAGATAGTAAAGATTTTGATTATTGGTATGAAAATGAACATTTATATGAAGCTAAGAAACAGTTTATGGCTAAAAATGCAAAAAGAGGGTGGGTACAAAATTCAAATTTTCATCTTGCTATATATGAATTTGAAAATATTAAAAAAGCAAAAAATGCAATGGTTTCAAAAAAATTACAATCACTGATAAAAAAATTTGATAAAAAATGGGATTTTAAAGTTACTAGAACACGTGAATTAGTCAATCTAACTCAAATTATATAGATCTTTAATTTTAAATTTCATTAGATATTTCAATCAAATTATTATCAAGATCTCTTATGTAAATAAATTTTTTGGTTCCCAAACTTGAGTGATTTTCTTTTGATATTATCAGAAGTTTAAGTAACCTCGTTTAGATCCATTCCTAATATATTGGTGTAAAAATCTATAGATAAATTTATGTCATTTACTGTTGTTACAACGTTATCAATAAAAAGTGTCAGTAATTTCCTACAATAAAATATTTTACATAATATTTTAAGTTAATAGAATAATATTTAAAAATAAATAGAAAGTATAATTTATGAAATTTTTTAAAGTTAATTTTATTTTATTAATTTTTATTATTTTTTTATTTCCCTCTAAATTAATAGCAAATGATATATATTTACCATCGGCTGGCTTTGACTGCAGTGATGATAATTACAAATTTGAATTTCTTTTTGATAGATCAAAAGATATGGATAATCCAAAAGTATATAGACGAATTAATGGTAAGTTTACCGAAATAGGAAATCTTTTAGCTGAAAAACAAGGTGCTTATGTGATTTGGGAAGATAAAGATTTTTTTAAAACAACGGATTTTGCATGGACTTTTGACAAGGTTACCTCGAAGCTGTCATCTATAGTACTAAGTGTGGGCCTTGGAATCGAAAAATTAGATAAGATACCTAAACCAATGACCTGTATGCAAAAAATATTTTATTACTAATTTTTGATAGTTTTTACATTTAATTTATACAAATTTTTGATACATTTGTTTTGACTTAAGTATTTTTAAGTAATAAATAATAAAATTATAATTATGGACGCGTAGCTCAGCTGGATAGAGCAACTGCCTTCTAAGCAGTAGGTCAGAGGTTCGAATCCTCTCGCGTTCACCACTAATCTTTGAGGCGATTTTAGTGTTTTGATTAGGTTTATTAAAAGGAACAGCATTAGGGTTAACTAGCGATATCGTAATTGGTTTGCTGATCAAAGAAGCATGTAAATAAATGAAAAATAAAAAAATCACACAATTAACAATAATTCAACAGTTGACACGTCTGAAGTAGATAGTGTTGACGAAAAATAATACTAATAAAATACATTTTTAACTTAACTGTTTTTCCAGCTTGAATACCACTTTACAAATAAATCATATTGTTTTTTTGCGTACATTTTTTGACTATCACTTAATTTGTCTGTTGGATTAAAATGTAAATCGTAACCTTTATCCCCGTTAAGAACCATTAAAAATTTATAATAAAGAACTAAGTCGGGACCTTCATCAAATGATGATAAAATAGCCAACGCATCTTCAAGTTCTCTAGCTTTTAATCTTGAAACAGGGTCACCAGTAGCTGCTCTTTCACATAAATTTATTAAATGCAACACTTCATTCGGGAAAGCATTACCAACGCCAGTTATTGCACCTACTGCACCACAATTGACGTAACCATGAAAAACTGTTGTATCAACACCTATCATTAATGATATATTTTCATCTTGCGATGTAATATTTTCTGCTGCATAGGTTAAATCTTTTGAGCCTCCAAATTCCTTGAATCCAACCAAATTTGGAAATTCTCGCCTCAAATCAAAAAATAGATCTGCTTTTGTTGAGAAACCATAATAATGACTATTGTAGATTACTGCTGGTAGGTCTGGTGCTGCGCTTAATATCGAAGCAAAATGAGATCTTTGAGCTATTAATGACGGTCCCCTTGAGAGTACTCTTGGTATAACCATTAGACCAAGCGCTCCTACCTCTTGGGCGTGCTGTGCATGAGCTGTTGCTTTTTTTGAATTAATAGCTCCTGTACCTACAATTGTGGGAATACCTGCATTTACTAATTTAGCAACACCTTGTTGCCTCTGCTCGTCTGAAAGGAGTGGCCAATCACCCATAGAGCCGCAGTAAATCACTGCTGACATTCCTGTGTCGATTAATTCTTTAGCTTTACCAAGAAGTAATTCAAAGTTTGGAGAATAATCATTATTACAAGGTGTCATAAGCGCTGGCATACACCCTTTGAACACATTATTCATTTTATCCCCCTAACATAAAGAACTATTTTTTAAAGAAAAATTTTAATAATTAAAATTTATCCATTTATAGAGTAACCGCCGTCTACGGGTATAGCTGTTCCAGTAATATAATTAGATCCCTCACTTGATAAAAACACAGCTATGCCACCTAAATCATCTGGCTCTCCCCATCGACCTACTGGTGTTCTCTCTTCAACTCTACTTTGAAGTTCTGGAATATCTATCCTCGCCTGTCGAGTTAGTGATGTATCTATGTAACCTGGAAGTACTGCGTTTACTTGAACATTATCTTTTGCCCAAGCATTAGCAAGACTTTTTGTTAATTGAACAACTCCACCTTTACTAGCAGAATAGGCACTACCGAGCGGGGCACCAAACAAAGAATGCATTGAACCAATGTTTATAATTTTTCCACCATTAGCATCTTTAAAATGCTTAAAAGAAGCCTTGGAACATGTAAACATGCTTATTAAATTTGTGTCTATTATTCCTTTCCACTCATCAAGTTCGTATTCCTCAGGTCTCTTTCTAATATTAGTCCCTGCATTATTTACTAATATATTTAATTTGCCAAAGTTACTAATGACATTCTCAATCAGTTTATTGCATGAGTTCTCGTCAACAACATCAACATGAAAGGATTTACATTCTATATTTTGAGAATTTAAAATTTTAATTGATTGAGTGTTTTTCTCTTCATTTCTACCAGCTATTATAATTTTAGCTCCAGCTTCTCCCAAAGCTTTTGACATCGCTAAACCGATACCTCCATTTCCACCAGTAACTAGAGCAACCTTTCCTGTTAGATCAAAAAGTTTCATTTCAATTTCCTTCCTATTACCAATTTTCTTTAGATGTTCTAATATCTAATTCAAAAGTCCACGCATTTTTATTTTGATTATATAAATACATGTAAGCATCAGTGACACTATCTATATCTATTAATTTTCCATCTTTTACTCTTTCATCAAAATCAGACACTCTTTGTTTTATCCTCTCACCTGCCAAACCTCCATCAACAATAATATGACCTACATGAATTGAGTTTTCAGCATATTCTTTTGCAATTGCTTGGGCTAAATTACGAAGAGCACCTTTTGCTGAATTAAATGCTCCAAAGTTTGATTTACCCCTTAAAGACGCGCTAGCACCTGTAAACAAAAGTGTGCCAGGGGTATTCTCTTTTAAAAATACTTTTATGACTTCTTTAGCAAATAAAAATCCACCATAGCATCCAGATTCCCAACTCTGCCTAAAATAACTTGGCTCCATGTCAATTATTTTGCCAGGTGTACTATTCCCAACATTGTAGATAGCAAAATCTAAACCAGAACCAATTTCTTTAATCATCTTTTTGATTTGATTTTCATCTGTTGTATCAACAACTATTGGTTTAGCGTGATTACCTTCTTTGATAATACTTTCTACGACTTTATTTAATGACTTAATTGTTCTACCCGCTACAAATACTTCAAAGTTGTTTTGAGCAATTTTTTTACAAAGTTGTCCACCAAGACCATTAAGAGGTCCAACACCTATAACTAAAGCTTTTTTCATTTTATATAATATGCCTTCTTTGTTAATTAATATACGAATTAACTCTTGCTAATAATGAATTTAATCTAATTTTAATATCTAATAATTGATTTTTGAGATTGTTGTTTTCATTTTTCAATTTTTTAATTTTTGCTTTTAATAGAGTATTATTTAAATCGTTATTTATAGGTTTTTTATTCTTGGCATCAGCTTTACAAGTATTATAAATAGTTATGTCTTTGGCAGATGTGCCTTTTAAAACACATTCATGAGCTTGGCTTTGAGAATAAATAAAAATAAAAAATAAAAAATAAAAAATCTTCATATTGTTACTTTTTGTAAATTAAATTAATAATATACAATTACATACTAGTTATGTAATTAACAAGAGGTAAAAAATGTACTCTCGAATTGCAGAATTTCAGTCAACTTCTAAAGTCAATTGTGATATGATAATAGCATTTTTTCAAAATGTTATGATACCTAGAAATATTAAAAACGGTCAGTTAAGTTGTGAGGTCTACAGAGTTTCAAATACTACAGGTTTTGTTATTTCATCTTTTAAAAACAAAAATGATGCTACAAAAGTTATGAAAATAATGGCCGACGAACTCAATGAAGTTAAAGGTAATACTAAGATTAAATTAATTGAGGGTGAAAGAGTTTTTAGAATAGATCAATGATATGAGCCTTGAACAAAAACAAATATTTAAGTTTTATGTTGGTTATGACGATATTTTTAACGAAATAGAAAGTTTATCTAATATTAAACCTCAAACCAATGTAGCCTTCAATATTCTAAAATATGACAATAATAATTATGAAATAAATATTGCTCTAGCCGGTGTAACTCAGGATCAAATAACTATTGAACAATTAAATAATTTTTTGATGTTAGAAGTGAAAGAAAAAACAAAAACTCCTTTTGAAGGTATTATTCATAAAGGTATTCGTACAAACTCGGTTAAACAAACTTTTAGGTTAGAACAAAATATAGAAGTTGATGATGCAGAATTAGTAAGTGGAATACTTAAAATTAAATTACATAAAAAAGAAATGAAAACAAAATTAAAGAGAGAAATAGAAATTATAGAAGAATAATAATATTATATGTTTGTTCTTAAATATTTGGAAATATAATGAAGGGTAATATGTCATGAACTATATGATCGATACTAATAAACTAAAAAGTCAGATAACCCAAGAAGAATGGCAACTTAGACTAGATCTCGCTGCAACCTATAGACTTATTGCACTCTATGGATGGGATGACTTAATATATACACACGTTTCATTAAGAATACCGGGTCCAGAACACCATTTTCTTATAAATCCTTATGGGTTAATGTTTGATGAAATTACAGCATCAAGTTTAGTTAAAATTGACCTTAACGGTAATTCAGTTATAGATACTCCATATGAAGTCAATCCTGCAGGATTTACAATTCATAGTGCCATACATTCAGCAAGAGAAGATGCGCAGTGTGTTCTTCACCTACATACTAATGACGGTGTTGCGGTATCTATTCAGAAAGATGGTTTGTTACCAATAAGTCAAACATCAATGTTGATACATCCTCATATAGCCTATCATGATTATGAAGGTCTAGCTTTAGATCATACTGAAAAAGAAAGATTAGTTGAAGATATAGGTAACAAAAATCTCTTTATATTAAGAAACCATGGTACTTTGTCAGTTGGCCAAACATGCGGTATTGCATTTATGGGTATATATTTTCTTGAAAGAGCATGTTCTGCTCAGATAAGAGCTCAATCAGCAGGGTCTATTAATTTACCTTCAAAAGAAGCTATAAAAACAACGCAAAATCAATCCATTGGTATGTTTGATTTGGGAAGAGATAGACTTGCTTGGCCAGCTTTATTAAGAAAACTCGAGAGACAATCACCGGATTACAAAAATTAAAAAGCTGATTTTGCACCTCCAGTTTTTTGTGTTGTGAAAATTGATCCATGATCTGGAGCTGGTGGCAATGGTATTACTACAGGAACACTCTCCATTCTAGGTTGATAACTCACTTCACCACAAACCATTTGTTTTTCTAATTGTTTACATAACTCTATTGGATCATTATTTTTTAAATAGGCACCCACACCTACTAAAGGCCATGCATCGGCGGAATTACACTCATAAAACAGCATTAATCTATCTTTTTGGCTATTATTTGGTGCTGAGCCATGGAGAGTTCTAGCGTGGTGAATTGTCATGGATCTGGCTTTTCCTGTAAGTGTAACAGCCTTGTCAATATCAAAAAATTTATCATCTGGATTAATTGCGCCACAAAAAACTCCATTATTGTTATGACTTAGAACTGGACCCTTGTGGCTTTCGGGTATGACCATTAACGGTCCGTTATCAATATCCACATCATTAAGCATTAAACCTAAAGCTAAAACATTATCGTTTGTGTGTGGATAAAAGGCCCAATCTTGATGCCATTCAACTGCAGCACCACCTCCAGGAGCCTTAGTATTCAATTTACTTGTTTTTAGAGAAATATCTTTTCCAAGAAGATCAATAAGTATCCCTTCAATTTTAGATTGTTTTATTATATCCCAAAAAAATTGAGAATGTTGATGAGGCTGTTTAACTCTTTTTAGTCTGGGATTAGTTGAGCAATGTCCATCTTCAAGATCAAAAATATTATCATTGTTTTTTACATTTTTAGATCTTTCAAAAAAATCTTTTACCAGAGCTAACATTTCCTTGTGTTGATCTTCCGTAATTACATCCTCAACCAGTAAATATCCCTTATCGTTGTAAAAATTCACCTCGTCTTTAGATAATATCATCAACAACCTCCCTAAACTAAGAACATATCATGTTGTTTAATCTTATAAATATGTTAATCAAATAAACATGAAGAGCAACTACAAATGAACAAAAATTTGATTGACCTTGATAGTAATCAGGCATGGATTAGATTAATAATAATTTTTATAATGAGCGTTATTGGCACTGCAGGAATGTGGTCAGTAGTAATTATAATGCCTAATATCCAAAGTGAATTTGTCCTTGATAGAGCTGCATCTACATACCCCTATGTAGCAACTATGTTTGGATATGGAATAGGTAATGTCATTATTGGGAGAATGCTAGATAAAATAGGAATTACAAAACCTATAATATTTGCTTTAACTCTTTTGGTTTTTTCATATTTAATTTCAACACTAGCTAATAATGTTATGTGGCTTTCAATAATTCAATTTTTCTTAGGTTTTTCTGCTGCCGCATTTTTTGGGCCAATGATGGCTGATATTTCAAGATTTTTTTATAAAAGAAAAGGGCTTGCAGTATCTTTAGTTGCGAGTGGTCAACATCTTTGTGGAGCAGTTTGGCCTTTTGTAATTAAGGATTTTCTTTTAGATGGTGAATGGAGAGAGGCTCATCTTTTTATTGCATTAGTTTGTAGTATTTTTATCCCTATATTATTTTATTTTCTTGGGGAAAAGTCACCAAATTTAAAAAAAGATTTCTCTAAAATAAAAAAAGAAGAAAATGTGAATTCTAATTTAAAATTATCAATTAGTAACAAGAAAATTCAAGTTTTACTTATGTTTGCTGGTGTTTTTTGCTGCGTTGCGATGTCAATGCCACAGGTGCATATTGTTCCTTTGTGCATTGATAATGGTTTTGGTTTAGCTGTAGGAACTGAAATATTATCCTTTATGCTATTTGCTGCTGTAACTAGTAGAGTACTATTTGGTTTCTTATCTGACAAAATAGGTCCAATTCAAACTTTAATACTTGGGTCAACTTTACAAGCAATTTCTCTGTCGATGTTTTTACCCTTTAATAGCCAATTATCGCTATATATAGTGGCAATTTGTTTTGGTTTATCTCAAGGTGGTATTGTTCCAATTTACGCAGTTATAATTAGTAAGTTTTTACCACAAAATGAAGTCGCTGAAAGAGTTGGTTTATTAATTTTTGCGACTATAGTTGGGATGTCACTTGGAGGATGGCTGTCAGGGGAAATTTATGATTATACTAACTCTTATCAGATGGCATTTTTAAATGGAATTTTTTGGAATTTAATTAATTTATTAATAATGTTTTATCTTTTTTTAAAATATAAACAGTCAATAAAAAGCGTGGATAAATATGAATATTGAAAATCAAATGCGTCTTCTATGGACAAAATACCTAGAAACAAAAAATTTTAATTATCTTGCAGAAGCTTGTGAAAAGGCTCCTTTTTTTGGTCAAGAAGAAATGGGAAAAGAGATTGGTAAAATTTTAAGAAGTTTAAATAGTGATTGATACCAAATTAATTCTAGATTTTTGGTTCGTTCAATGTACACCTAATATGTGGTTCAAAAAAAGTGATAGTTTTGATCAACTGTTAAGGACAAAATTTAAAAAAAATATAGAAATATGTTTGAAGATTAATATCGAACAAATTTCAATATCTTATGATAATTATCTTTCTTTAATTCTTGTTCTAGATCAGTTCACAAGAAATGTTTTCAGAAATAATCCTAAGGCATTTGAGGGTGATAAAAAAGCTTTAGAATTATCTAAAACTGCTATTGAAAATAATTTTCTTATAGAATGTAAATTTCACTATAATAGTTTTTTTTTAATGCCAATTATGCATAGTGAAAATATAATTGACCATGAACTTGGCTTGCCTTTTTTTAAAAAGTTTACTAATGAAAATACATTCAAATACGCTTTGAAACACAAAAAAATTATAGAAAAATTTTCAAGGTTTCCTCACAGAAATAAAATATTAGGTAGAAAATCAAGTGAATCAGAATTAGAGTTTCTAAAATCGCCTGGAAGTAGGTTTTAAATTATATGAACGTCAAGAGTATTAAAATTGGTAAAAGCCCTTCAATCTCAGTTGACTATGCTGGTGAAGGGGAAATGTTAATTTTTCTTCATGGAATTGGAGGAAATAAAAAGAACTGGAAAGATAACCTTTATTTTTTTTCTGATGAGTTTTTGTCAGTTGCATGGGATACAAGAGGGTATGGTGAAAGCGATGATTATGAGGGGGCACTAAAATTTGATGACATATTAGACGACTTAAAAAAAGTTTTAGATTTTTTTAATAAAGATAAAGCTCATATTGTTGGACTTTCAATGGGTGGACAAATTGCAACTTTATTTTATGAAAAATATTCTAACTATGTCAAAACACTTACTTTGTGTGACACACATTTTGGTTTATCAAACCTTAGTAAAAAAGATGTGGAAAGATTTATAAATTTAAGAAAAGAGCCCCTATTAAAAGGAAAAGAACCTAAAGATATAGCTCCTATCGTTGCTGAAACATTAATTGGTGACATGAAAAATACTTCTGCTTTTAAGCAACTAGTTGATTCAATGTCTCTACTTCATAAAGACAGTTATTTAAAAACAATTGATACCTCTATGAGAACGGAACATCGTCATATTTTTAAAACAATTAATGTACCTACATTAATAATGGTTGGTGAACTTGACAGTCTAACACCACCTTCAATGTCTAAAGAAATTATGAAAGAAATTAAAAATAGTTATATCAAAATTATTCCAGAGGCTGGTCATTTAATAAATATTGAAAAACCAGAATTATTCAACCATAATTTAAGGTCATTTTTGGAGAGTTGAATGAAAATAAATAAAATTAAATTTTATGTTTATTTATTTATCTACTCTCAAATAAAACACACAAAATTGATGACAAAAAATATGAGAAGTCCCAGCGATGGATTTCTTGGTAACATTGCAAAACATTTAATGGTTAATTTTAACGAGTTTATAATTAATGACTCAGTTAATAAGCTTGATGTAAGAAATAATGACGAAGTTATAGAGATAGGATCTGGAAACGGACAAGCAATTGAAAAAATACTTCAACTAACTAATAAAAAAATTACTTCCATAGAAGTCAGTGAAAAGTTTCGTAACCAGTTAATTCAAAAATTTAGTAATCAAAAAGTAGTTTTTTTTTCAAATGATGCAAAGCAATTGGGAGAAATTATAAAAGATAACACATTTACAAAACTTCTAGCTATCAACGTAGTTTATTTTTTATATCCACTTTCTGACTATGCAAAAGAATTTTATAGAATTTTGAAATTTGATGGAGTTGGTCTCTTAGCATGTAAATTTAAAGGAATTAAAAATTTTGATGATAAAGTTGCCCCTAATAAAGACTTAAATGAAGTAGTTAAAGCATTTGAAAAGGTTGGATTTTTAGTTGATACAGAATTTGTTGATTCAAAAAATGAGCAAAAAGAATATCACGCGATTTATTTAAGAAAGGTAAAAAATGGATAGCCATAACTTAATTCAATCGAGGAGGAGTTTTATTTTTACTCCAGGTCTAAAACCGGAAATGTTTCCAAAAGCCATCAAATCTGGGACGGATATGGTGTGTGTTGAATTAGAGGATGGGATTGCTCCCCAAGACAAGGAATTAGCTCGAAAATTAGCAATCAATTTATTTGAAACAAAACAAAATAATGATGGTATTGAGAGGATACTTAGAATTAACTCTCTAAGAGAAAAATTTGGTATAGACGATGTACAAGCTATCTTAAATACAAACACACCTCCTCCAGCTTTAATGATCCCAAAAGTTAAAAGTTCTGAAGAAATAGTCCTATTAGATAGTTTACTTACTGAAAAAAGACATAATTGTAGACTACACATTATTATTGAAACCAATGAAGGACTTGAAAAAGCATACGATATAGCTAATTGCTCTAACAGAATTGATGCTCTTTTTTTTGGTGGAGTAGACATGTCAGCTGAATTAAGGTGTGAAAATGAATGGGAACCTTTGCTATATGCCAGGTCAAGAATAGTACATGCAGCTTCATCTGCTGGAATTGATGCCATAGACGTTCCTTTTCTAGACTTAGATAACCCTGAAGGCATGAAAGAAGAAGCAATTAAAGCAAAAGGACTAGGCTTTAGCGGTAAAGGATCAATACACCCAAAACAAATTCCAATTTTAAATGAAGTATTTACTCCATCAGAGGAAGTTATTCAAAGAGCTAAGAAAATTACTTCAACTTTTGAGAAAGCAAATACTGGGCTTGTAGTTATTGAAGGAAAACTTATTGAGAAACCTGTCTTAAGAGAAATGTATAGAATCTTAGCTATCGCCAAAAAAATCGAAAAAAACAATCTTATTTAAAAATAGTTAATAAATTAACTATTTTATTTTTTATAATAAATTTTTATTAAATTTATTGTTAAACTTTAAAAATAATAAATAGGTGATTGGTATAGAAAATAATAAAATCGCAAGAAAATTAATCTCATAATTTGAATACCCTGTAACATCTCCACCTGGAAGAGCCATTAATATACCTGAAAATCCAAGCATGATTCTTATTGGCCATTCTAAGTATCTTGAGTTTTTGAGATTTCCTATTCCAACTAAATATCCTTGTAAAGAGCTTGAAATAAGAATAATTCCAGCAATAGCAGAAAAGAAAACAGTAAAAATTTCGAGCATCGATCCTCTGCCTATTAATGCAGGATTTAGAACAAAAAAGAATGGAATGAAATAAATAACACTACCTAATTTCATTGCCTCTACGCCTGTTCTTATTCCATTTGCACCCGCAACTGACGCAGCGGCAAATGCACCTATAGCAACTGGCGGAGTTATAAATGATATCATTCCCCAATATAACATAAATAAATGAACAGCAACTTTATCTAATCCACTACCTGTTAATGCTGGAGCAAGAGTTACTGCTAGAAACAAATAAGCAGCAGTTACTGTCATCCCAATACCTAGTATAAAACTAGTAAGAGCACCCATAATAAGTAAAGTAATTATAGAATCACCCGCAAAATCTACAAGCGCGTACGTAATAGTACCAATTTTACCAGTAAAAGTTAGTGAACCAATAATGAGGCCAATTGCAACTAAAATACCTGCAAGTTCCGCAAACAATCTACCTACGCTTTCTATGAAATGAAGGAACTTTTTGTAGTTCCACCTGTGTATTTTTACAATTTGATTGATTATTAATAATGTAGCTGTGGCATAGTAAGGAGCTTGAGCTTCTCTTTGCATGTACAATAACATTAAAATTAACATTACAAATACAAATACAAAATACCAACCTTCTTTTAAAACCTTTTTAATGGATGGAAGTTCTTTTGCAGGTAAACCTTTAAGGTGATTTCTTGCTGCGTACGCGTCTATTTGCATAAAAAGACCGAAATAATACAATATAGAAGGAAAAGCAGCTGCAATAATAATTTCAGAGTATGGAACCTCTAAAAAGGTTGCCATCACAAAAGCTGTTGCTCCCATAACTGGTGGCATTAATACTCCACCTGTAGATGCACATGCCTCGACACCTGCTGCATAAGAGGATTTGAAGCCAGTTTTCTTCATTGCGGGGATAGAAAGGACACCAGTAGTTAAAACGTTTGTAATTACACTTCCGCTCATTGAACCCATTAGACCAGAAGAAAAAATTGATACTTTTGCAGGTCCACCTCTTCTAGTACCCAAAAGTGCAAAAGCTAAATTTAAAAAAAAAGACCCGCCTCCAGTATGTTGAAGAGCTACTCCAAAAATTAAAAAACCAACAACTAGAGTTGCAAATGCAGTCATTGGTATACCCATAATGCTTTCAGTACCAAAAATATGAAATGTAGCGGTAGTATCCCATGGTTGGGCTGGCGCGCTTAAAAACCCAGGTACAAAAGTTGAAATTGCTGGGTAAATAGAAATAATTAAACAAATAATAAAAATTGCATTTCCGCCAGCTCTTCTACTAGCCTCTAAAACCAAAGCCCACAAAATAAATGCCATTATTTTTGCATATGTTGGTGCAAGATATTCCCAACCCTCTTCTAGAATTAATGATCCACTATAACAAAAATAGCTTGCGATTATAAACGTAGAGGCAGCAAAAATTATATCATACCAGGGTATTTTACTTCCTCTCCTAGGAGTGGGATGATATACAATGAATGGTAAAGGCAACAATAAAGCAATCATAGCATAGAGATACTCAGTATCCAGCAGTACATAAGTATTTAAAAAATTACCAACACCGAACAACATATAAATTGAAAGAAAAGAAGATAATATGGCGGCAAACCTTAAAATATAGTTAGAGATATTGTTTGAAGCCCTGTTTCTAATTAAAGTATCTTCTAGTTGGTTTTTGGACATATTTAATTCCAATTTTGATAAGGTAAAACTTAGTTTTACCTTATCAGATTTATTTTTTAATTATATGCATTTGGCATACCAGCATCTTTTAAACCTGATGCTCTATTTTCAAGCCATTTTTTCTTAAAAGCATCACCGGATAAGTTTGCCTTCAGAGTTTTCTGCCAAGCTTTAGCTAAGACATCCTGTCTTTTTATTAAGTTTGCGTTATGTTTGTCATGCTTTGATGTCCAAACACCTTTCTTCTTGTAAAACTTAACTGCTCCTGGATGATATGGAAAAATCCAACTAAAATTTTGATTTGACAATTGATATCCATCCATTCCTGGTCCGGAATCTTTAAATTGGTCGTAATTATTCATAACTGCTTCAGTCAAATGATATGATAAGTCTTCAGAAGTTGTTTCCATTGTAACAAAAATTGGATAAGGATAATTCATTCCTTCAAAAGATTTATTACTATCGGAAGATCCTACAAAGTTTGTTACAACTGCTTTAGCAAAATGCGGGGCTGTAGCTATTGCTCTTTTCCAACTTACTTCATCGTTATGTGGCATTGGTGGAAAGAAAAGACCTCTAGGTGAGGCATTCGTTTTATTAAAAATACTACTTACAGAAGAACCCATACTTGCATCTGCTTGACCATTTATAACTGCATTAGCCGACGCTCCATAACCAGAAACCTCTACCTTAACAACGTCATCCCATGTTAGGCCACCAAACGCTAAAAAACCTGCCATGTTTCCATTAAGAGCTGGAGATCCTTTTACCCAAGTAACTCTTTTCCCTTTTAGGTCAGCCATTGTTTTAATATTTGCATCGGCAGCAGTGGCTACTGTTTGACCATTTCTTCCAATATTATTGAACATATTGTAAACTTTCATTGGTCCCCATTTTTTATCTGCAAACATAAACACGCCCTCTTGCGCAAATAAACTTGCTATTCCACATGCGCATATTTCTGCTTGTCCTGCTTTAAGTGGTACCATTCTAGAAACATCATTTTTGCCAGGAATTATTCTCAAATCCGTACCATAATTTTTTTTAAGCATTTGGCCAATACCAACAGATTGAGCATAACCCGATGAGGTCGTTCCGTATGCAGTCCAAGAAATGTTTTTAGGTAATTTATCAGCAATAGAATTTGATACATTAAAAGAAATTACTAAAGCTAAAAAAGAAAAGTAAAAACAAAATTTTTTCATATTAATTCCTCCATCTTTTTAATATTAACTATAAGATGACATCTTCTTTTTAAATAATCAAATTGATACTGGTAAATTTATAATAAAAAAAATTAAGATAATTAAATAATAAGAAGTCTTATTGCTAAAAAGATTAATACTAATTGGAAAATTATCATGAATATTTTGTTACTAATTTTTAAAAGCAATAATTGACCAATTCTACTTCCAATTAATGTTGCTGGTAATATCATTAAAAAAGTATCTATATATTCAAAAAAAGAAAATCCAATAAATGTAAACCCTATTATTTTTATTAAATTACCTATTAATCCAAAATAACCTAAAGTACCCACAATAGATTTTTTTTCTGAAATGCTTTGTTTTACAATAACAGCTAAAAGAGGAGCAATTACCCCAACTAATATATTTAAAATACCTGTAAAAAAACCAACTATGAAATATACGTTTGTAGGAATTTTTAAACTGTCTATAATTTTTAAATTCTGAATTCCAAGTGCAAGTAATATAAAAATTCCAATTAAATTTTTAATATTATCACCATCTATATTTTGAAAAATTTTAAGACCTATAAATATTCCAATAGGTAACAATAAAGAAAACTTGAATATTATATTCCAATTTACAAATTTCCTTAAAAGCCATGTTCTTGTTATATTTGAAGTAAATTGAATAACTCCATGTACTGGTATTGCTTCTGCTGGATTCATAAACTGAAGCATGGCAGCTAAAAGTACAGTACCTCCACCTGCCCCTGCTATTGAAGTCATCAAAGCTGTAAAAAATGATAGTATTGCTAGAATAATATTTTCTGATAAAGATAGTTCAAGCATTTAAGATGCCTATTTTAAATAATTTAGAATAAATTTAATTTGTAAAGTTGCGACATTATTTGATAAAATTAAATTATCAAATAAATAAATCAAAAGAGATTTTTCAAATTGAAAATTAAGGATCAAGTTGTAATTAATTCAATAAATAACGATAACAATAATCTATGCATTGATTTCTTTATTAGAAATAATAAAACCTTTGGTTATCAGGAATATAGAAAAGATCCAGAAAATATTTCAGAATGGTATAGAATTGGTAATTATGATTATAAGGTCTTTTTAAGTAAAGAAGATGCTTATCATGATGCAAAGAGAACTATTGTTTGGTTTAAATAAAAATGAAAATTGTTAGTTTACTTCCTTCAGCTTCAGAAATTATTTGTGACATGGGATTGTCCAGTTATTTACATGCAGTAAGTCATGAATGTGATTATCCAGACTTAATTAAAGGAATAAAAAAAGTCACTTCAAGTATTATACCGAATAATTTGAACCAAAGTTCAATTGATAAATTAGTTAAAAGGGCTTTCGAGAAGAACATCCCTCTTTATCAAGTGGATAACGATGAAATACTTAAAATCAATCCCGACCTAATAATTACTCAAGGACTGTGTGATGTTTGCTCAATCTCAGAAAACTTTATGCAAGCAACATTAAAAAACAACTTATGTACTCTAAAATCTAAGACCAAAATTATATCACTAAATGGAACAACCTTTGACGAAATTTGTTCAGATATTTTGATGATAGGTGTAGCAGTTAATAAAGAGGTAACTGCAAAAAAACTAATTGCTGAAGCGAAACTTAAAAAAAAACAAGTTACAAGAAAAAGAACAAATAAAAGTGTTCTTCTACTTGAATGGATAGACCCTTATTTTACACCTGGGCACTGGATACCTGAGCAAATAGAAATGGCAGGATTTTTGTCATGTATAGGTAATAAAGGAGAAAAATCTATAGAAATCACACCTAAAGACATAGCAGATCTTAATCCAGACTTTATTGGGTTAATTTGTTGTGGTTATAATCTTGAAAAAAATAAATCTTTTGCAGAAAATATTTATCTTGATGAAAGAATAAATCATATTGAAGCAATTCAAAACCAAAGAGTATATGCATTTGATTCTAATTCTTACTTTAGCCGACCGTCTTTAAGAGTTTTAGACGGTGTAATTCAGTTGAGCAACGCCATTTTAGATAAGAATCCAAAATTTCATTGTAAAAAATCAGATTTTATAAATAACAGGAAACTCTCTTCCTGTTAATTTATCACCAGTTTTAAGCTTAATATTTTCAAAGGGTGGTGAGCCTTTACCTTGTCTATCCACAAAAAATGCATCATCACCAACAATTCTTGCTGAAAACACTCTTCTTCTGCTATTTTTGTTTATATTTTCTGAAGCTCCATGAAGTGTTCTAAAGTCAAAAGCAACAGCGTCTCCTGCTTTAATATCCCAACTTAATATTTTGTAATCTTTTCTATTTGAATTAATATCCGGTACTTCCTTAGAGTTATCATTTTCGTACAAATCATTCCCATTAAATCTTTTGGGCTTATGTAATATATTCGATAAATGTGAGCCGGCTATGCACTCTAAACAACCTTCTTTCGAAATGTCATCTAGAGCAATCCAAAAACTGACACTCTGTTTACCATCAACACAATAATATGGTTTATCTTGATGCCATGGAGTTACAATAGACGAACCAGGTTCCTTAACTAAAACATGATCATGAAAAAATCTTGATTTTTTGGACTTCATTAATTTTGCAGCATAAAATCCAATTTTTGATTTAAAAATAAAATCTTTAAATTCCGGTATTCTATCCCAATTAACTAAATCTTGAAAAAATGGAGCCGTTCCATCCTCAGGAGTATATGACCTTTCTCTAACACTAGGATTTTGAATTAATTTATCAACACCAATTCTAAGTGGGTCAAGCCAATCTAAAAATATTCCTTTACATAAAACTGCACCCTCAGTGGAAAAATCCTCAATTAATGTATTATCTATAAACTCCATCCCATTCTTCCACAGGTTGTAATTTACCATCTTTACCTAATCTTGGTCTGTTCCTAGTAAATGTGTTTTCTGAACCTACAACACCGTAATCCATATAACCTAACCTTACCAAAGGCCTAGCTGCGCTAGCATTAAACAGCCCATCTTTAATAAACTTATCATTTATAAAAATACCAACAACCTGCCCAAATATTACATAGTTTCCCGTTCCTTTGTCTCTATCTACATTTGGGAGGTCTATTGTTTTCCAATGTTTACATTCAAGAGCAGCAGATGCTTCAGAAACAAATGGTGCAGAAACAAATTTACCTATTTGAGGTTTTAAGCCTGCTAATTCAAATTCATCAATATTTGAATCTGCGGGAACAGAACTACCATTCATATGATCAAACAAATCTTCAGTTGCCAGAGAAACAGTAAACTCTCCTGTTTCTTCAATATTTTTAACAGAATCTTTAATATCTACTGAAGAAAACATTACAAAATGAGGTCTGTCTGCGATTGCATTAAAGTAGCTATATGGAGCTAAATTATAAACACCTGATAAAGAAACACTTCCAATCCAACCAATCGGCCTCGGGGCTACAATTGCTTTGAAAGGATCATGCGGTAGACCATGCTCATTTTTTAAGGTATCGTAGTGCATTATATTTTCCTATTTATAACAAAAAATGTAAATTAAAATAAACAATATAAATTAAATGTATAGAATATTATTAAATTAATTATTTTATAAAATTCCCAATTTAACGGTGAAATATGATTGATAGAGAAATTAAAGTTATAGGTTTTATTGGACTTGGTGTCATGGGTTGTTCAATGTGTAAAAACTTACTTAAAAATAAAAATTGGAATGTCTTAGTTAAAGATTTGAATGCCAACAAAGAAAAAGAATTAGAAAATCAAGGTGCTAAAATAGCCAGTGATACTAGAGAAATTTTTACTTTGTCAGATTTGGTCATTACATGTTTACCAGGAGGAGATTTTATTAGAGACCTATATTACGGTAAAGATAAATATATCTCTGACATAAAAATCAATCAGTTTATTATCGATATGTCGACATCGCAACCAGATTTAATGATTAAATTAGAAAATGAGATTAAAATAAAAGGTGCTCATTTTGCTGATGCTCCTATTGCCAGAACAAGACAGGCTGCTATTGATGGAACTTTAGCTATAATGGTTGGGTCTGATAAAGATGTTTATAATAAAATTCTGCCCGTGTTACGATATATGGGTAAGGATATTTTGCATTGTGGAAAAGCAGGAACAGGCCAACTTACCAAAATATTGAATAACATGATACTTTTTGAAACAGTTGTAGCATTAAGTGAAGCAGCTAATATTGCTGAGCAATACGGCATAAACGTTGAAAATTTATATGAAAATATTACAAAATGTTCTGGAGATAGTTTTGCTCTTAGAAACCATGGGTTAAAAAGTATTGCTAAAAATAATTTTCCTTCACCGTCGTTCTCCTCAGAATATGCTCTCAAAGATTTATCTTACGCTTTAGAGTTAGGTCAAAAACTCAATGTTAAAATGCCTGGAGCATTATCAGCAGAAAATCTCTTAAAAACTTCAATTAAAAATGGTGACAAAGACCTATATTTTCCTGTAATGAAAAAATATTTTAGTTAAAGATTAACCTCTACCTACAAATGGCATTTTATTTGCCATTACAGTCATATTTAGAACATTTACCGTTACAGGTAAATTAGCCATGTATAAAACTGCTTCTGCTATGTGAAGAGAATCTATAACTGGTTCAATATCCATATTACCATTAGCCTGAGGAACACCCTCTTTCATTCTCTGTGTCATTGGCGTTTCAGCATTTCCAATATCAATTTGACTACATGCAATGTCATATTTTCTTCCATCCAATGAAATTGTCTTAGTCATACCTGTAACAGCGTGTTTTGTTGCTGTATATGGTATACTTCCTGGTCTGGGAGTAACTGAAGACACACTACCATTATTTATTATTCTACCACCTTGAGGGTTTTGTTTTCTCATCAGAGCAAAAGCATATTTAGCGCATAGAAACATTCCATTTAAATTAATGTCTACGACACTTTTCCAGTTTTCAAATGGCATTTCGTCTATTGATTGTGCCGGCACACCTATCCCTGCATTATTAAATAAAACATCAATTCTTTTGTGCTTTTTTTCTATAATTTTGAATACATTTTCTACCGAAATTTGATCACTTACGTCACACGACATTACTTCAGTTATGCCAGTACATCTCTGTTGTGTTTCAATTAATTTATCTTTTCTTCTTCCTATTAAATAAACAATGAAATCTTCTTTTGATAATACTTCAGAAACTCTCCTGCCAACTCCTGTTCCTGCTCCTGTAACCATTGCAATTTTTGACATTTTTATTTCCTTTTTTTATTAGAGTAGGTATATTTATTAAAAATTTATTAAAATCTTATCATTTTAAGTTAAATATAAATACAAAAATCAAAGTTTTTTATTAGAAGATTTTATTATGACAGAAAAAGTTTTTATTGGCTGTGGCGCTGGATTTTCAGGTGATAGATTTGATGCATCAATTCCAATTGTAAACGAATTTAAAAAAATAAATGCTCCTAAATATCTAATGTTTGAAGTCCTTGCAGAAAGAACTCTTGCTATAGCCCAACAATTTAGATTAAAAAATCCTGAGGAAGGTTATTCACCATTTTTAGATTCTTACATAATTCCAATTCTTGATGATTGCCTCGAAAATGATATAAAAATAATTTCAAACATTGGTGCTGCAAATCCTATGGGAGCGGCTAAAAGAATACTTGAAATAGCAAAAAAACAAAATACTAAAAAACCTAAAATTGGTGTTGTTTTAGGTGATGATTTATTAGAATACATGTCTAACGATGAAATACTAAATAGTCCAACAATGGAAGGTTTGGATTTTTCTAATAACAAAATTACTGCAGCTAACGTATATCTTGGAGCTCAACCCATTGCTGAAGCTTTAGAGATGGGTGCTGACATTGTAATTGTTGGAAGAACAGTTGACAGTGCTCTTGCCTTAGGGCCCTTATTATACGAATTTAAATGGAAAGAGAATGAATTAAATTTGATTGGCTCAGGTACAATTTGTGGCCATCTTCTAGAATGTGGAGCTCAAGTAACTGGAGCTTATTTCGCTGACCCTGGCTTCAAAGACGTACCTAATCTTGCCAACGTTGGTTTTCCCATAGCCGAAGTTAATCAAGATGGTTCATTTATTATTACAAAACCTGGTGGAACGGGTGGTCTAGTCAGTGAGGCAACGGTTACAGAACAATTGTTGTACGAAACACATGATCCTTCTAATTACTTAGTCCCAGATGTAACAGCTGACATGACAAGTTTAACTTTAGAAAACAATGGAGAAAATAGAATTTTAGTTAAAGGAGGGAGAGGTAAAAAATCTCCTGAAAAACTAAAAGCTACTATTTGTTGTGATAATGGATTTATGGGTGAAGCTGAAATAAGCTATGCGGGACCTAACGCACTTGCACGAGCAAAACTTGCAGGTGAAGTAATTAGTGAAAGAATTCAAATTTTAGGATTACAAGGACAGTTGAGAGTTGAAATTATTGGTGCTGGATCAGTTCATTATTCTATGGATGAAACATCTTCTTATCATCTTCCTGAAAATGGTGATTACAGAGTAAGAACTTCCGCAATATATCCTAAAAAAGATCAAGCACAACAAATGGTTGATGAAGTCATGTCATTATATTGTTGTGGACCTGCTGCTGGAGGTGGAGGACGTGGTTATGTTACACCTCAATCATCAACTGCATCTATTTTAGTTAACAGAGACATTGTTGACCCCAACATTCAAATTAAAATTATATAAGATTCTTTTGAGGCAATTATGATTATATTAGACTTACCTGTTCATGCAATTGCTCATGCTAGAGCTGGTGATAAAGGAGATGTATCTAATATTTCACTTATTGCTTATTTAGATAGTGGATGGAAGGTTATAAATGATCTTGCTACTGAAGAACGAGTGTTGGATATTTTCAGTCATTTAGGTGCAACTCAAGTTAAAAGATTTGAACTTCCATCTCTAAAAGCATTAAATTTTGTAATTCAAAGTGCTCTTGGGGGTGGTGTTAATAGCTCCTTAAGACTTGATAGACACGGTAAAACTTTATCTTCACATCTACTTCACGAGCTAATTTTACCTATTAGTGAAGACATGATACCCTCTAATTCACCATATTTAAAAAATTTTAAGGAATGAAAAATGCAAGAAGCTGGATCACTCTTAGTAAAATTACTTGAAAAACAAAAAGTTGATAGAGTGTTTTGCGTTCCAGGCGAAAGCTACCTTTCGGTAATGAATGGTCTCCAAGAAACATCTATAGAAACAATTCTTTGTAAACACGAAGGCGCGGCGTCAATGATGGCTGAAGCCGATGGTAAGCTTACTGGCAGGCCTGGCATTGCTTTTGTAACTAGAGGTCCAGGAGCTACAAATGCTGCATCAGGAATACATATTGCGCAGCAAGATAGTACTCCTATGATATTATTTGTAGGCCAAATTGGTAAGGAAATGTATGGCAGAGACGCTTTCCAAGAAGTTGATTATCAACAATTTTATGGTGGTATGGCAAAATTAGTAATTGAAGTTCAGCAATCTGACCGATTATCAGAAATCTTCTCACGAGCTTATCACACAGCTATGTCAGGAAGACCCGGACCTGTTATAATAGCATTACCAGAAAACATGCTAACTGAAAAAACAGATAAAAAACCATTAGAGTTCATTGATCAATTGATGTCTGCTCCTACAACAAAGGATCTTGCACAATTTATTGAAGAAATAAAAGAAGCTAAAAATCCAATTGTTGTTTTAGGGGGATCAATATGGTCTCAGGAAGCTGAAAAAGATTTAATATCTATTTCTGAAATGCTTGGATTAACAATAATTACATCTCATAGAAGACAAAGTTATTATAATAATTTACATAAAAATTATGGTGGTGATCTCGGGCTTGGTGTTAATCCAAAATTAATCGATCGAATTAATAATAGTGATTATCTAGTATTGTTAGGTGGTAGATTAAGCGAAAACCCTTCGCAAGGTTTTACATTGTTGGGTATTCCAGAACATAATAAAAAGTTTATTCATATTCATCCAGGTTCAGAGGAAATAGGAAGAATTTATAAACCTCATCTTGGAATTGTATCAAATCCAATAGCATTTGTGAACATACTTAACAACGCATTAAAGGGTCTAAATACAAAACCCAATTCTAATAATGAACTTAATGCATTTAAATCTCACGAAGAATATATTGAATGGGGCGATATGCCTTTAGAAGCTCCTAATTCAGGTGTTGACCTAACATCAGCTTTTAGAACTCTTAGAAAACATTTAGATCCTAATACAATTATTACTAATGGGGCTGGCAATTATGCTGTTTGGGGTCATAGATTATTTAGGTTTACAAAAGTTAAGACGCAACTTGCACCAATTTCTGGTTCAATGGGATACGGACTGCCAGCTGCAATAGCAGCTAAATTAAGATTTCCTGATAATATGGTTATAGCCCTTGCAGGTGATGGATGTTTTCAAATGACTGAAAATGAGTATGCTACAGCCGTTCAATATAATGCTGCAGTAATTGTATTAGTAGTAGATAATGAAATGTACGGAACAATTAGAATGCATCAGCATAAACATTATAAAGGAAATTATAAACATACTGGATTAGTCAACCCAAACTTTTCTGATTTAGCCAACGCCATGGGAGGCAAAGGTTATACAGTTGAAAATACCGAAGATTTTTATGAATTATTTGTGAACGCTAATAACTGGGCAAATAAGAATAAACTTCCTGCTTTACTTCATATTAAAACTGGGTCTGAGATGGTATTGCCTGGGAAGCGCTTCAACTCACTATAATTTTTGATTAGGATTTCTCAAATAAAAATCATTTCCAAGAACTACCTTTTGTGATTTCAATTCTTTGATATTCTTCGAACAAATTTGTTCCATTACATTTGAAAGTTCGTCTTTTAATATATCATGTACGTGATCAGCTCCTTTATCTCCTAATGCAGCAAGACCAATAATAAATGGTCGTCCAGTCATTATAAAATCAGCACCTAGCATTAAGCCTTTACTTATGTCTTGACCAGAGTAAAAGCCTGAATCTATAATTATCGGAAATTTTGACCCTAGTTTTTTTCTAATTTCTGGTAATACTTGTAATGGGCTTGGCGCAATATCAATTTGTCGTCCTCCATGATTTGAAATATAAATAGCATCAATAATTTTACTAGCTTGAATTGCGTCGTTAATATCCATTAAGCCTTTAAGAATAATTGGACCGCTCCATAAATCCCTCACTTCTTTTAGATAATCCCAATCTAGATAACGTTGCATCTGGCTTCCGGCAAAGCCTGCTTTAGACTTTGCGTTTCCATGCCAGCTACCATCACTATATTGATCCATAGTCCCAAATGCAGGAATACCATTTATGAGCGTCCCAATTGACCATGATGGGCATATTGCTGCTTGAAAGAAAGTTCTTAAATTATTTTTAGGTGGTACCGATACCCCTGCCATTCTAAGCCTCTCTCTTCTGCTAGATGCGGGTATGTCGGCAGTAACAATTAAGGTTTTAAAGCCAGCATTTTTTGCCCTTTTTAATAAGTCATTTCTTATGGCTTTGTCCGCAGGAGGATATAACTGAAACCAACCCATACCATTAAGATGCTTTCCAACATCTTCAACTGAAGCACACGCAACTGTCGATAATGAATAAGGAATATTATTTTTAACTGACATTTTTGATAGTGCTATTTCTGCACCTGGCCACATTAAGCTAGTCATTCCCACAGGAGCCATTCCAAAAGGTGCGTCATATTCATAATCAAATAACTTAGTTTTTAAGTTTGGGTTTACGGTTCCTTTTAAATACTGAGGAACTAAAAAGATCTGGTTAAAGACCTTTCTATTATTTTCTAAAGCCTCATCATAACCAGTACCAGCAAATAAGTATTCTGCAGCAAAATGTGGCATTCTCCTTTTTGCAACATTAACCATATCACTAACTCTTGGATATTTATCAACTAGGTTAGACAAAGATTTCTCCTGAAGTTTATAAAAGTTGTGTATTAAATATTTTATAGTTAAATTATTAATTAAATCAAAAATAAAATTAAGTGAGTATAATTAATGATTGAAAATCCTCCTTTGATACAAATCAAAAAACCTACCAGCAGAAACAGACCCAACCAAGAACAACTCAATTATTTCAAGGATGTTCCAACCGGTTTTATATGTGATGCACTAGATGGTTACGCTGCATTAGACCCTTCGATAAAACCCCTTTTAATTCCTGGAAAGATTGTAAACCATATAGTGGGGCCAGCATTGACTGTTTTTTCTGGGGCTGCTGACGTTTTAGGAATGGCTATAGCTTTAAGTGAAATACAAGAAGGCGACATTGTTGTTAATAGTGTATGTGGTTTTCAAGGAACTGCCGCGGTCGGCGACAGAATAGCTGGAATGATAAAAAATAATGGAGGAGTAGGACTTGTTACTGATGGACCTATGAGAGACTTAAATGGAATTATTGAAACTGGTTTAGATTGTTTTTGTACAGGATTAAATCCAAATTCACCTTATAATAGTGGTCCTTCAAAAATTGGTTTTTCTATCGATATAGGAGGAAAAACTATAAATAGTGGTGATATTATTGTTGCTGATACCGATGGAGTTACAGTTGTTCCATTTGATAAAATTGATGAAGTAATTAAAAAGCTTGAACGAATTGTTGAGGTTGAAAATGCTATGGATGAAAAAGTGTCTAATGGACTTAAGATATCTCAAAAAGCTCTAGATTATTTAAATAGTGGTCAAGTTGTTTATTACGATTAAAACAAAATTATTGATAAACTCTGCCTTCAGTAACTGTTTGTAAATATTCTATTGATAAATTTTCATTTATTTCAACAATTTTAAAACCTTCTTTAGTAATATCTATAATAGCATAATCTGTATAAACTCTGGATACCACTCCTGACCCCGTTAATGGCAATGTGCATTTTTCAACTAGCTTAGGTTTCCCTTCTTTAGTTAAATGTTGGGTCATTACAAAGACGTTTTTGGCTCCAGCTACTAAATCCATTGCTCCACCAACAGCTGGAATACCTTTGCCGGTGGACCAATTTGCTAAATCACCATTCATGGAAACCTCCATAGCTCCGAGCACACAATAGTCAATATGTCCACCTCTTATCATGGAAAAACTATCTGCATGGTGACAAAAACTACCACCAGGTAAAATTGTAACTGGTTTTTTGCCTGCATTAATTAAATCAAAATCAATTTCATTTTCGTTTGGAGTTGGTCCCATTCCCAAAAGACCATTTTCTGAATGATAAATGATTTCACGATCATCTTTGATGTGTTGTGAAACTAGTTCTGGCATTCCTATCCCTAAATTTACATATGATGCGTGTGGAAGATCATTTGCTATTTTGGAAGCGATAACTCCCCTTTCCCATCCCTTTTCTGCATTCGTAAAATTTTTTTTTGTCATGGATATATCATTCCCTCCTCAATTGCATTGGTTTCAATAATAGGATTATCAATTTCAATTATCTTTTTTACAAATATACCTGGGGTTATAACATTTTCTGGATTAGTTTGATGAGGTTCTATAAGTTTTCTTACTTGAATTAAAGATTGTTTTGCTGCCATACACATTATAGGATTAAAATTTCTTGCAGTTTTTTTAAAAGTCAGATTACCATATCTATCAGATACATCAGCCTTAATTAGTGCAAAATCTGCATTGAGGGCTTCTTCCAAAATATACTTCTTGCCATTAAAGATTTTTTCTTCTTTTCCAATTGCTAAAGGAGTTCCAACCGCTGTTGCAGTATAGAATGCAGGTATACCTGATCCCGCAGCTCTAATTCTTTCTGCTAAAGTGCCTTGTGGGACAACTTCTAATTCTATTTCACCCTTGTTATATAGTTCTTGAAAAGTTATACCTTTGGCTGATCTAGCAAATGAACAAATTACTTTTTTAACCTGTTTTTGACCAATTAACGCACCAAGGCCAACTCGTCCATTTCCAGAGTTATTAGCAATAATAGTGAGATCTTTAGCGCCATGATCAATCAAACCATGAAGAAGTTCTATTGGGCTTCCCGCTTCTCCAAAACCTCCAACCATAATTGTAGCTCCATCAAAAACATCTGATAACATTTCTGCAATTTCTTTTTTTATTTTGTTGATTTGCATTTTGAGCTTTCATGTTGTTTAAATTCTTTTTAAATATATAATATCATTTATACACTAAAAATAAATTAAACTGAATGGTAATAAAAATGAATTTTGAATACTCCGAAAAAGATGAAAACTTTCGAAAAGAAGTGAAAGATTGGCTTGATGAAACCCTTCCCAAATCTCTTTCCGAAAAAGTTAAGAAATATCAAAGACTAACTAAAGAGGATTATGAAATATTCATGAACAACCTAACTGCTAAAGGTTGGTTAGCATGGCACTGGCCTAAAGAATATGGGGGAACAGGTTGGAACGCAATTGAAAAACATATTTTTGAAGAAGAAATAATTAAGGCTTCTGCTCCTAGGATTGTACCTTTTGGAGTTAATATGCTGGGTCCAGTATTGATAGAATTTGGAACTGAAGAACAAAAAAATTATTATCTTCCTAGAATTTTAAGTAATGAGGATTGGTGGGCACAAGGTTACTCTGAACCAGGTGCTGGTTCGGATCTAGCTAGTTTAAAGACAACAGCAGTAGACAAAGGTGATCACTATCTAGTTAATGGCCAAAAAACTTGGACTACTCTTGGTCATCATGCTGATAAAATATTTTGCTTAGTTAAAACAGATTTAAATGCAAAACCACAACTTGGAATTTCTTTTTTATTGATTGATATGGATACTCCTGGGGTCGAAGTAAAACCAATAATCACCTTAGATGGTGAACATGAAGTGAATGAAGTATGGTTTACAAATGTAAAAGTTCCCAAAAAAAATATTGTTGGAAAAGAAAATGAAGGATGGACTTATGCAAAATATTTATTAACTTTTGAGCGAACTGGTATCGCTGGTGTCCCTTATTCAAAATCAGCATTAAATCACTTAAAAATGATATCTAAAAGATCTTTAAAAAATGGCAAACCCTTAATTGAAGATCCTATTTTCTCTTCTGAGATTGCTGAACTAGAAATAGATTTATTAGCTATGGAAATTTTCAATTTAAGAACAGTAAGTGCTGCCGCAGAAGGAAAAGCTCCTGGAATGGAAAGCTCATTACTTAAAATCAAAGGGACGCTTGTAAGACAAAAAACAACCGAGTTACTCAGAAAAGCACTAGGACCACAAGCGCTTCCTTATTTACCAGAACAATTTGACGAAGGATGGAATGAGATGCCAGTTGGACCTAGTTATGCTGGCCCAATAGCAAAACAATATTTTAATATGCGGAAGATATCTATATATGGCGGATCTAACGAGATCCAAAAAAATATAGTAGCAAAAGCATCATTTGGCCTATAGGAACAAATATGGATTTTACATTATCTGAAGAAAGAAAAATGCTTCAGGAGACTGTTGGAAAGTTTTTTAACAGTAATTATAAAAATATAGATAAAAGAAGCGAAAATGTAAATTTACCTGAAGGTTATTCAAAAGAATTTTGGAAAGAAAGTTCAGATTTAGGTGTAATTAGTGCTCTAGTATCTCCAAAGTTTGGAGGATTGGGTGGAAGTGGAGAAGACATTTCAATTATATTTGAACTTGTTGGAAAATCATTATGTGTAGAGCCTTTTTTATCATCAGCTGTGTTATCTAGTACTGTATTATCTTCAATATCAAATCCAAGAAATGATTTAATTACTGACATAATAGAAGGTAATTTATTAATATCATTTGCCCATTGTGAAATGAATAATAGGTATGAAGATCATTACATTGAGACTAACGCTCATTTAAAAAATGATGAATGGAATATTAATGGAACTAAATCATTTGTCATGAATGGAGATGATGCTAGCAAAATTATTGTTTCTGCAAGAATAAATGGTGACGTAAATGACAGGGACGGGATAGGACTATTTTTAGTTGATAATGACCAAACCTTAAAAAGGCCTTATAATACAATAGATGGTTATAGATCTACAGAGCTCACTTTTGAAAATTCAAAAGGTGAATTACTCGCAAAAGATGAAAATGCTCTAAAATGCATTATCAAAGCTAATTCTGCAGGTGCCTTAGCTTTGTCAGCAGAAGCTTTAGGTATTATGCAAATTTGTTTTGATTTAACACTTGATTATTTGAAGACAAGAAAACAATTTGGTAAATCTATTGGGGCTTTCCAAAGTATTCAACATAGGATGGTTGATATGATGCTTGAGATAGAACAAGTAAAATCAGCAGTAATGTTAGCTTCATCCACTTTTGAAACAGACGATTTAACAAGAGATAAAAATATTTCAGCTGCAAAAAATTTGGTAGGTAGAGTTGGTAAATTAATTGCTGAAGAAACAATTCAATTGCATGGGGGAATTGCAATGACTTGGGAATATTCTGCAGCACATTATGCAAAAAGACTTATAATGATAGATCATTTAATGGGTGATAGCGATTATCACAGAGACAGATTTAAACTTTTAAGCAACTTTTAATTATTGACTAACAAAATAGACGCCTTACTTCTAAAATTTTTAGGAACTTCAATGGATTTTCTCTTTTTTAAGTCAAATAAGACTGCTACTATTTCAATATCCATTAAAACGTCACCAGAAGCGTCATCAACCATATGATGGATGAATTTAAGAGATTTATTACCAATTTTAGTGAAATTAGTATGCATGGTAACAGCCATACCAAGAGGTGCTTTTTTAAAATATCTAACTGAATAATCGAGAGCGGCTGAACCAATACTATATTCAGTCCTCCAATTGTAATCTGCCCCACAATAAGTAAACAAATGAGTTGCAGCATCAGAGACGCACCCAATTTTAAATTGACTGGAACCCACTAATTCATGGTCTAAATCCCAAGTATTTACAGCTTTTTTACACGATATAAAAGCTTTTTTAGATGGTTTATTTGAAGGTCTCTTGTCGGATAGTGGACGTAAATCTTTAAATTGTGGTTCGTTCAAAAAAGTAGAGCTTTTAACAGAAAAAATTTCATTTATTATCTTTTTTATTTGTTCGTCAATTTTAAATAAAATATTAGTTTCAAAATATGCTGATACATTTTGGTTATCGATACAATAAACTTTAGTGAGTAAAGTTATTTTATCATTATCAATATTTTTTATAGTAAAAATAAATTCTAAGGCACAACCTAAGCTTACTTCTTTACTAAAAATACATCTTTCATTAACAATTTGATAAATTAAATTATCTGGAGTTTTACTTGAAATTTTATTAAAAAGAATTTTTATAGCATCATTATGTTTTCCAAAATAATATTGAACGTTCATATGAGACATTTGATCACAATCATTTTTTCTAACTAATCCTTTAAAAGCTGAAAAAATGTCTTTTTCAATTACTGGTTTATTTTTTGAAATACTTTCTAAATTTATATTATTTAATCTAACTTTTTTAACCACCATTAAATGATCTTTTGTATCATTGTTTACGTTGGTGAGATGCAATTTATGAATAATTTGAATATCATCTTTTTGTTGTATTAAATCTGTTAAAATGTAAATAGTTTGAAATTCTTGATAACTAAAAACTAGATCATATATCTCTAATTTCTCATCAAAATCGGAATCTATTTTCTTATTTAATAGTGAAGAAGTAAAACCTGTCGCCTCTTCAAAAAAGTTATACATAGAAGATACTTTAAGTTGGTTGCCATCGTCCAAATCGAACTTATTGATAAGCCCTTTATAAGTTTCTAAATTATTTATACGCATAGAATTGACAATATTAGGAATAATCCTAATTTCTATCCCTCAACTCTAATTTTGCAACGCTCATATTATGAACCTCGTCTGGGCCATCTGCCAACCTTAAAGCACGAGCATAACCGTATGCATAAGATAGTGGAAAATCTGAGGTTACACCACCGCCTCCATGAATCTGTATTGCTCTGTCAATCACTCTAGTAGCCATATTTGGTGCTACAACTTTTATCATTGAAATTTCTTTTCTTGCAATTTTATTTCCAACAGTATCCATCATATGAGCGGTCTTTAATACTAACAATCTAGCTTGTTCAATCTCAGCTCTACTTTCTGCTATTGCCTCCATAACAACACCCTGTTGAGCAATAGGTTTACCAAAAGCAACCCTAGACTTTGCTCGTGAAATCATTAATTCTAATGCTCTTTCAGCTTGACCAATTAATCTCATACAATGATGAATCCTTCCTGGTCCCAGACGACCTTGAGCTATTTCAAACCCTCTTCCTTCACCTAAAAGAATGTTAGAGGCGGGAACTTTTACGTCTTTAAACTCTACTTCAGCATGTCCATGTGGTGCGTGATCATATCCAAACACAGGTAAATGTCTTAACACTTTAACACCAGGGGTATTAAAAGGAACAAGTATCATAGACTGCTGTTTATACTTATCTGCGCTAGGATCTGTTTTACCCATAAAAATCATAATCTTACACCTCGGGTCCATTGCACCTGAGGTCCACCACTTCTTAGCATTAATTACATAGTGATCTCCATTCTTGACAATGCTAGCTTGAATATTAGAAGCATCTGAGGACGCCACGTCTGGCTCGGTCATTGCAAAAGAAGATCTAATTTCTCCACTTAATAAAGGGGTTAGCCAATCTTTTTTCTGTTCTTCGGTACCATATCTTACCAAAACCTCCATATTTCCAGTATCTGGGGCAGAACAATTAAAAATTTCGGCACCTATTGGAGATCTTCCCATTATTTCGCAAAGAGGAGCATATTCAGTATTAGTAAGACCTGCACCTAAGTTGCTTTCAGGAAGAAATAAGTTCCACAAACCCTCAGATTTTGCTTTAACTTTTAATGTTTCCATTATTTCTGGTATGCACCATCTTCCACCCTCTTCAACTTCATTTTTATAAACATCTTCATTTTCATAAACGTTTTCGTTCATAAAATTCGTAACTTTTTCTTGTAGATCTTTTACTTTTTTAGAATATTCGAAGTCCATTTTTTCCTCTAAGTTAAATTAAAAACATTATTTGCCCTATTTATAAGAGCATCGACTCTAGTTCCAAAATTTGCAAACCTTTTATCTTTTGTTTGTCCTTTTTGGAACCTATAAAATATTTGTTGTAATATAACAGCTAACTTAAATGCACCAAAAGCATAATACCAGCTAATATTTTGTAAATTAAAACCAGTTTTTTGTGAGTAATAATCTATCATTTCAGTTCTAGTAGGATAATAAATTTTATCTGTTGGCATTGAAGTAATATTTTTGCATTCTTCATGATCATTTTCATCAATCCAATAATTTAGCATATGTCCTACATCCATAAGAGGGTCACCTCTTGTGCACATATCCCAATCAAACACCGCAACAGGTGTAATTTCTTCAGAGTTACTCCACATAATATTATCTAATTTAAAATCATTGTGTAAAATAGTAGTCGCTTGTGGCTCAGGTAAATTTGATCTCAAATAGTTTATTAATTTGTCAAACTTAGGCTTAAGAATTTTGTTGTCAGTTGATTTTTTCCATCTAACTTCCCATCCATCAAGTTGTCTTTTCACAAACCCTTCAGGTCTTCCTAAATTTCCTAAACCCACGAGCTCTGGGTTAATTTTATGAAGATCTGCCAAAACATCAATAATGCGAAAGCTCAATTTTCTTACATTTTCCTTTGTTTGTTTTATAAAAGGTTCCATTTTCTTTCTAATAACAAAGCCATTTCTTCTTTCAATAATGTGAAAAGTCGAGCCAATTACTCTTTCATCACCGCAAAAATATAAACTTTTTGGTGCTAAAGAGAACATAGTATTGATTTTTGATTGAACAGTATGCTCTCTAAGCATATCATGTGACGAAGGCGCTATAGGGCCTAAAGGTGGCCTTCTAAGTACATATTCTGTCTCATCTACTTTTAAAAGATAGGTTAGATTTGCATGCCCTCCTGAAAATTGAAGGCTTTCAATATTTTTAAATTGCATATTTAAAGTATCTTTTAAATATGAACTCAAATTATTTAAATTAAGTTGCTCATCTTGTCTAATTTCAATTAATTCTTGGTCAATTAAATTCATATCAAGTTACTAACAATATTCTAAATTATTTTAAATTAAAATTATTTTGGTTATATTTTATAACTACTTATTATGTTAAATAAAAGTACAATAAGTAAATTATTATAATTAAACTCAAGGAAAAGTATGAAAAATTTATTTGATTTAAATGGAAAAACAGCGCTTGTTACTGGAGGGTCAAGAGGCATAGGGGCTATGATTGCTGAGGGGTTTGTTAGAAATAACGTTAAAACATATATAACGTCTAGAAAAGCAGAAGATTGCGATATTAAAGCGAAGGAACTTTCACAATTTGGAGAATGTATTTCGGTTCCTGCTGACTTAACTGATATGAATGAAATGAATAAATTAGTCTCTCGAGTAAAAGATAAAGAAGAAAAACTAAATATTCTTGTAAATAATGCAGGTGCTGCGTGGGGCGCATCTTTTGATGATTTTCCTGAAAATGGTTGGGATAAAGTAATGGATACCAATGTAAAATCAGTTTTTTTCTTAACTCAAAAACTTGCTGATATTTTAGAGAAATCCGCTAGTAATACTGATCCATCAAGAATAATAAATGTAGGTTCGATAGATGGAATAGGCATCCCAAGAGCAGACACATACTCCTACCCTGCATCAAAGGCTGCTATTCATCAACTTACTAGAGTTTTAGCAAATAGGTTAGCTAAAAGAAATATTAATGTTAATGCAATAGCCCCTGGTCCTTTTCAAAGTAATATGATGGCCCATACACTGCGGGAGCATGGAGAAGAGATTAAGTCTTCTGTACCAAGAGGTAGGATTGGTATCCCAGATGATATGGCAGGAGTTTCAATTTTTTTGTCTTCGAAAGCCAGCTCTTATATTACCGGATCAATAATACCAGTAGATGGCGGTTCTCTTATAGCAAGAAGACACATGGAATGAGAAAATTACAAAATAATTAAGTTAATTTTAACTAATTTTATGACCTCCAAATTGGTCTCTTAGTTTATTTTTAAGAATTTTTCCTGTAGCTCCTAAAGGAATTAAATCAGTAAAAAGAACATCATCAGGTATCATCCATTTTGCTATCTTACCTTCATACATGTTTAGAATGTCGTCTTTCGAAGGTGATTTGCCTGGCATGGGTTGCACTATAACTATTGGTCTTTCTTCCCATTTTTCATGGGGCACTGAAATTACTGCAGCATTAGCTACTTCCGGATGACCAACACAAATATTTTCCAAATCTATGGAACTTATCCATTCTCCACCAGATTTAATGATATCTTTTGTTCTATCCGTTATGGTCATGAAACCATCTGCATCTATCTTAGCAACATCGCCCGTGTCAAACCAACCTCCATCAAGAAATCTATCTTTTTCTGTAGTATCATTATAATACTCCTTAAGAACCCAGAAGCCTCTTGAAAGTAACCTACCCTGAGTTTCTCCATCTTCAGGTAAATCATTACCTTCATCATCAACTAATTTCATTTGGTGACCAAAAATAGTTCTACCTTGTGCAATTTTTTGATCATAATATTCAGTTCTATTTTTTGGCTCTTCCGAAAGTGCAGGCATATTTACAGTACCTAATGGGCTCATTTCTGTCATACCCCATGCATGTATCACTTCAGCTCCGAACTCATCTTCAAAACCTTCAAACAATGTCCTTGGACAGGAAGATCCTCCTATGACTAACCTTTTAACTGTATCTATTCTTTTACCAGATACTCTTAAGTGGTTTAATAATAAAAGCCAGATAGTCGGCACTCCAAGAGAAATTGTAACCTTTTCCGCATTCATGAGATCTGTTATGCTTTCACCATCTAACTTAGCACCAGGAAAAACAATTTTAGTCCCACACATCGGTGCTGCGTAAGGCGTACCCCAAGCATTTACATGAAACATTGGAACAACAGGCATTACCACATCTTTAGCACCATAAGGGACGACATCTTTTAAATTCATGCCATATGCATGAAGAACAGTTGACCTATGTGAATAAAGCACACCTTTTGGATTGCCCGTAGTCCCAGAAGTGTAACATAGTGATGAAGCTGTTTTTTCATCAAATTGTGGCCAGACAAATTTATTAGATTGATCTTTAATAAACTCTTCATAACATATAACCTTTATATCATCTTTGATATTGGGTTTAACCATATTTTTTTCATCAGTCATAATAACTAAAGCTTCAACGGTTTTAAAATTTTCTGATGCTTTTTCTATTAATGGTAAAATATTCAAGTCAACGCATAGGACTTTATCTTCGGCATGATTTACAATATAAGATACTTGGTCAGGGTGCAATCTAGGATTAAGTGTATGGCAGATAAGGCCGCTACAAGAAGTTGCATAATATATTTCTAAATGTCTATAGCCGTTCCACGCTAAAGTTCCAACCTTATCACCTTGCTTTAAATTTAATGATTTAAAAGCATTAGCTAATTTTTTAGTTCTCTTTCCCCAACTTGAATAATTGTATTTATGAATACCACCTTCAACTGTATTAGAAACAATTTCTTGTTTTCCATAATTTTTAATTGCATGTTCAAAAATGCTTGAAACTAGCAAAGGATGGTCCTGCATTAAACCTAACATTCTATAACTCCTAAAATCATATAATGATATAATGATATAATATATTAAAAATATTATTAAAACCTAAAATTTATCTTCCATTTCATCAATTAACAAAGATTTTAAAATCTTGCCGTTTTTATTCTTTGGCAACTCCGAATCTAAAAAAGTCCAGTAATCAGGTTGTTTGTATTCAGAAAGATTTATTGAACAAAGTTTTTGTAATTTTTTTAAATTTTTACTTTGGTTGTCTGAATAAATGATAACATGTATTTTTTCTCCTAAAATCGAATCCATATGAGGTATCACGGCAACTTCTAAAACCAAACCACTCAAACTTATTAAATTTTCTATTTCAGTAGAATATATTTTGTAACCTCCCCTATTTATTACATCTTTTTTTCTATCTAAAATATATATATATCCATTTTTATCTTTGTACCCAATATCACCAGACTTCCAATATCCGTTAACGAATTCTTCTGAAGTTTTTTTTTTATTTTTCCAATAACCTGGAATGACCATAGGTCCAAAAATCCACAACTCTCCTGTTTCTTCAATGGAAACTTCTTCATTATTATCATTCATAATCATGATTTTGCCTGTTTCCACTACTTTTCCAACACTTGCTATAAGATTATTTTTATATTTGAGAGGCATTAATGTAGCAGGTGAACATGTCTCGGTAGATCCATATGCATTTACAAGTAAAAGATTAGGTAATAAAGATTTCAATTTTTTTATTGTTCCCAATGGCATAGATGCCCCACCAAAGCATCCAATTCTCCAATTTGATAAATCATATTTACTTAAATCGTCTCTAATTAAACATAAATTATACATGGCAGGAACCATTATTAAGTATGTTAAGTGTTCTTTTTCTGCCAGATATAGAAATTCTTTAACGTCAAACTTTTTCATTAAGATCAGTGTTCCACCAGAAAAAAACATTGTCATAATATGAGCTACTAAGCCAGTTACATGACTGGCGGGCACCACTAAAATACTGTTATCTTTATCTGATAAACTGAAATGTCTTTGAAAATGAAGACAAGAGTGAATTATGTTTATATTTGTGATAACTGCACCTTTTGGATTTCCAGTAGTACCAGATGTATATAAAATAAAAGCAGGATCTTCCTCGTCAACAACATAAAAAGACTTCTTATTTTCAGTTATATTTTTTTTTAAAATCTTTTCGTCAAAATTTAGGAAGTACTTAACTGAAGTTATTTTTTGTTTTTCAGGTATGTTTATATTTAATAATTTGTCAAAAAAGATACTATTAGGGGTACAATCATTAATAATAGTTTCATTTTCAACAATAGAAGATTTTGGGTTTAAAGGTACAATAATTATTCCATCTTTTAAGCCTGCAAGAATATATATCAGTAAGGGCCAAGAGTTTTCAAATAAAACACAAACTCTATCACCTTTTTTTATTCCTAGGTGGATAAAATAACAGGATTGATTAATAGCCAAATTATAAATTTCTTCATAAGAAATCCTTACACCGTCATCTATAACAGCTATATTAGCAGGATTTTTTTTTACATTCTTTTCAAATGCATGCCAAAAGTTTGTATCTCTTTTAACGAATGTAGAGACTAACCTATCCCGAAAATGAACTTGTTTGGAAACTTCTCGCATAAATTAAATAAACCTTCCTAACAATTAATTTAATTTACGTTTTCTCCTCTTTCAATTAGAAATTTTTTATCAAAAATATCCTCTGTGTGATTTTGTTCTGACTGACTTAGTATAATCGACATATTTTGTTTTTTTAAACCTTTTATCACCTCACTTAATCTCTGACTTAAAGCTGGTGCCACCCCTTCAAAAGGCTCATCAAGTAAAAGTAGTTGAGTTCCAGACACTAAGGCTCTTCCTAAAGCAGCCATTTTTTGTTGCCCTCCAGATAATAACAAAGCTTTTCTTTCTGACATTTCTTTTAGCTCAGGCATTATTTCATAGACTAAAGTAAGTCTATTATTACTATCTAAACTTTTAATTGACCAAGATGGTAATAATATATTTTCTTCAACAGTCAATTCTGGTATCAAGCCTCTATCTTCCGGCATATACCCTATTCCTAAAGCTGCTCTTTCATGGCTTGCTGAATTATTCAAATCTAGATCGTTAAATTTAATTGTACCATTTGCTAATTTGTTTACACCCATAATTGATTTCAACAGTGTGGTTTTACCAGCGCCATTTCTACCAATTAACGAAATCATTTCACCTTTTTTAATATCTAAAGTAAAATTTTTTAAAGCTAGAATAGCACCAATTTTGACACTTACGCTATTAACAGTTAACATTATAATTTTGCCTTGACTTCAGTTTTTCCTGTTACATATTTTTTAACATTACTATCGTTTAAAACTGTACTTCCATTTCCATCAGCAATCACCGCACCTTGATAAAAAGCTATAATTCTATCTGAATAATTTTGAACTATATCCATATCATGTTCAACAAAAATGACAGTTAATCCCTGACCGGACAGAGCTTTTGCAATAGTATCCATTAATGGATATTTTTCTTCTGCCCCTACTCCACTAGTTGGTTCATCCAACAATAAAATGTCAGGTTTTCTTACTAATGCCATAGCTATGTCAAGAAGTTTTCTAACTCCACCAGGTAATTCACTTACTTGCCTGTGTGCAAATTCGTTTAATGCAAATCTATTTAGTATTTCATCAATGAAATCGCCATTTTCTTTCGATCTTGCATTTTTGAAATAAGAGTGTTTTTTTTGGGAAGTACCCAATGCAATAAGTAGATTCTCCCAAGCCGTCATAGGTTCAAAAATTTGAGGTATTTGAAATGATCTACTAATACCCTTTTGAGTAATTATTCTCGGATCAAGTTGAGTAATTTCCTCATTTTTTAAGTATATATGTCCGGTGTCTGGTTTAAGATATCCTGTAACCATGTTCATAAATGTTGTTTTTCCAGCTCCATTTGATCCAATTAGTGAAACCTTTTCTCCTTTATCAATATTTATATTGATATTATTGGCTGCTACTACAGCTCCAAAAGATTTATTAACATTTTCTGCTCTTAAAAGACTTTGTTTAGACATTTAGAAACTCTATAACTCTATTTATTTACTTTTTTTTAATCTATCAAAAAATTGTTTGAAAAAAGATCCAATTCCTGAAGGAATAAAAATAATACTTAATATCAGAAACAACCCTAAAATTAACTGCCACGTATCAGGGAAATATCTTCCTGAAAAAGATCTGACTAATTCTAATAATAACGCTGCCAAAAATACTGCCGGAACACTTAAATATCCTGCAAGTATTGATATGAATACAAATTCACCAGAGGTGGTCCAATATGTAAATTCAGGGTCTATATGTCCTAACGCAATTCCATTAAGAGCTCCACCCATACCACCTAATCCTGCTGCAATTGTAAAATTTAATACTGCTACATTAAAAGCTGAAGACCCGAGATATTCTACTCTCAGTTCATTCTCTCTAACAGCTAATGCAATTAATCCAGGAGTCGAATCATAATAATACCTGAGCAAAATTGATATAAATCCTGTCATTATTATAGCAACCACGTACAATACATAATCAGCATATTCTGAAGAAGGTTTAATTCCAAAATAAGTAGACTCAGGAAGTACAAAACCGTCAGAACCACCAATTGCATCAATTTTTATTAAAATTCCGTATAGGACCATAGAAAAAGCAAGTGATAGCATGGCAAAAAATATATCTCGATATCTAGCAAGAAGTGGAGCTATTATTAAGCCAACCAAGCCTGTAAATAGAAAACTTACGAATAACAATAACATTGCATCAGTTAGACCGGCTTGTGTGCCAAGAAGTCCAGCGGTATAACCACCAATTCCAAAAACAAAACCTTGGCCAAAAGATACCAATCCACCTCTCATAAGAGTAATTATTCCCAGACCAACAAGACCATAAGCAATAGCTTTTGTAATAACAAATACAAGCCAGTTTGGAATTAATAGTCCAACGAGAATTAGAAATGACATTAAAAAAATACTTTGAAACAATAAGTTATTATAAAGTTTTTCTGACATTATATTTTCCTAGCTTGAGCACCTTGAAACAAACCCTTGGGTTTAAAAATTAACATCCCTGCCATACAAAAATACATTATAAAAATTTCAGCCTCTGGAAGTTTATGAACACATGCTGCTCTTGCCATTCCAATTATCAAAGCACCAATAACAGCTCCTGGAATGCTACCTAGCCCTCCAATTATTACTACTGCAAAACTTTCAATTACAACCGCAACACTAATGCCAACCTGAACTGAAATTAATGGAGCAGTAAAAGATCCGGCCAATGCGGCTAAAAATGCTCCAATAAAAAAGGCTGCTAAATAAACTTTATTTATATTTACTCCCATACAACCACTTATTTCCGGATTATGAATGACTGCCAATACTATTTTACCTGACTGAGTTTTATTAAGTACAAACCATAGAAAAAGGCCACAAAAAATAGCTAATCCGATAAGAGCTAAGTCATAACCGACATAATATAAAGATCCAAACTCTAGGGCTCCAAGAAGTTCTCTTGGTTCTGAAACATATAAGGAGTTCATTCCCCAAATTAATTTTTGAACATCTTCTAAAACAAGATAAATAGCATAAGTCACAAGAACGATTAAAACTTCATCTTGACCATAAAATCTTCTTAAAATTCCTCTTTCCATTATTGGAGTGATAACTATAGCCACTGCTAATGCTGAAACTAGCATCGCTAAAATAACTAATTGTTCTGGCATTCCCAATGAATAAAAAATAGGTACTAGTGTAGCAGTTGAGTAGGCTCCTAGTGCATATATTCCACCGTGAGCAATGTTAAGTATTTTAAGGACTCCAAAAACAAAAGTTAAGCCAAGAGCTACAATAAATAACCATGATGCATAAATAGCACCGTCTAAAACTATAGTTAAAATTTCATCAACCAATTTTTATCTCTTTAAGTAAATTTATTAGTAATAAATAAAGCCAAGACAAATGATTTTATGTCTTGGCCATATTATTTTTATTTTAAACTAGCAATCGGCTCCAGGAAATCCAGCATTAATCCAATCTACAGCTTTGATGCCATTAGGTGGGTTCACACAACTTGCTTTATATCTGACTATATCAGTAACAGTTATATTTCCATCCTTATCCTTTGCAGTTGTTCCAATAGCATGGGGTTGAATCGCCTGATGACCGTCACCAAGTTTCATTTGCACAAGACCACCTGGAGAGTCAAACTCAAGACCTTTAAAAGCAGCAGCTATTTCATCTTTATTAGGTTCTTTACCACCATTTTTTTCCATAGCTTTTTCAATTGCCATTTTCAGACCCATCAATCCTTGAACCATTCTATATGGAGGTTGTGCAGGAAAGACACCATATTCGTCCATATATGATTTATAAAACCATTTATTTAACGCGGTATCGGGAGCCATCATTCCATATTGTCCTCTTGCGCCCAGAATAACACCTTCAGGATACTTGTTACCAAGACCAGGCATTACATGGTCACCAGCTGAAAAAACAACCTGTGTTCTTTTAAACAATCCTCTAGGCTTGGCTTGCAAAATAAAAGATTGAAGGTCTCCACCCCATAGTGAACTATGAACAACTTTTGCTTTTGAATTCATTAAAGCAGAAATTTCAGTTCCATATTGACCTGAGAAAATTTTTGGAAATAATTCATTTTTAATTTCAGAACTAGGAGATAGTTTCTTTACTGAAACACTAAAATCTTTCCAACTATCTTTTCCCCAAGCATAATTTTGATTAATGCCAGCTATAGAACTTATATCGTGGCCCTTTTCCATCAAATATTTTGCTATTGCGATATTATCCATAGCTGCGTGAGCTGCAGTTCTAAAAACATATTTATATGATGCGTCTTCAAAAACTCTAGGAGTTCCACAATCATAAAGTACGGTCAAAGCCTTGAGTTCGTCTGCTACTGACGGAATAGCCATACAATCACCAGAAGATACATAACCTAATACAGCATCAACTTTATCTCTTTGAACTAAATTTCTAAATTCTTGAACCTGCTTTGTCGCTCCACCAGATTCGTCTATAGGTATTGCTGTGATTTTCATACCACCAAAACCTATTTTGTTATAGGGCGCTGGGGCTTTTCCCTCATTAAGTAGTTTAATAAATAATTTACCTCCATTCCACGCAGGAACTCCAAATGGCTCAGCCGCCGGCCCTGATAAGAATGTTACTACACCAAGCTTAAATCCTTTATGTCCGTCAGCATTACTAATACCAACGTAAGTTAATAAAGAAATTAGAAATGATGATGTTAGAATTAGACATTGTCTAAAAAAATTCATTTTTTCCTCCAAAGTTAAAAAAGTATCATAACTAAACTAAATTTTTAATTATAATTCAACACCTAAAATATTATAGTTTTTAAAAAATTATAGTCTCGACTGCTTTATTGCTTTTTTTAGATTAAATATTTCTTTTTGAGAAATTTTCATAAGTGGAGGCCTCACGATTGCCTCTTCCATCTTTCCAGTTAAAACTAAAACTTCCTTCATTCTATTATGCATATCCAAAAATGGGGGAGAATAGAAAGCTTGAGTTAAAGGAAAAATTTGATCATTAATTCTTTGGGCACTCTGTAAATCTTTGGCTTTAACAGCATTAAACATTTCAACCTGTAAAGAAGCAATTACGCTGCCTGCACCTGATAGCAAACCTTTAGCTCCCATTACCAATGATGACATTAACCAAGAGCTATGTGTAGTAAGAACGTTTACTGGATTAGAGAGATTTTGAAATGTTTTTATATGTTTTTCATGAACCATAGGATCGTTTGACCAATCTTTTATGGCTTTAATAGTGGGTACAGCTTCAAATAATTTTAGTAATGTATCAAATGGATAAGTTAAATTTCCTGCAGATGGGTAGTTAAAACATATAAGAGGTAGATCTGTTGCATCTGCAATTCTTTTAAAATGCTCCACAGCCATTTCCGGCCTCAAATGACCACCCATAGCCATACATTGCGGAGGAAAGCATAATAAAGCAGAGGCGCCAGTTTTATAAGACATTTTAGCAATTTTGGCAGCCTCTATACTGCCGTCAGCATAAACACCATTTATAATAGGCATAAAATCACCAACCTCTTCAAGAGAAAAACTTAAAATGCGCTTTTGTTCTTCAAAATCACAGGCATGTATCTCAGAAGAATGTCCATTCACAGTAATAGCTGAAATACCGTTTGTTACCGCGCACTCTTTTATATGCTTTCTACTTGCTTTTTCATTTATTTGATAATCTTTATCAAAGGCTAGCAATGTTGCTGGAATAACACCTTCTAATTTTATGTTTTTATTTTGTAACATTAAAATCTCCGCAGAAATTTATTTTTATTTAATATTAAATAATCTATCATTCATTATGAAAATTAAAAATAAAATAAGAGAGTAGAAAATGGTAGTTATTAAACACCCCTCAGAAATTGGAAATTTTATTAAAAAGCCATTGACACCAAGTGAATGGTATCATGTAACTCAGGAAAAAATTAATAACTTTGCTGAAGCAACTTCTGATCATCAATGGATACATGTTGATGAAGAAAGAGCAAAAAAAGAAATGCCCGATGGTAAAACTATTGCTCATGGTTACTTCATGGTATCTTTACTTCCAAAATTGGCTGCTCAAAATGCTCAAATTCAAAATTCATCTAAAACATTAAATTATGGTTCTGACAAAGTACGCTTTATCAACACGGTAAAGGCTGGATCACATGTTAGACTCAATAGAACTATAATATCATGTGAAGAAATGAAGAATGGTGGATATAGAGTAGTTAACAAATGTGAATTAGAAATTAAAAATGAAAGTAAGCCAGCATTTATTGCTGAAACAATATCTTTAGTATTTTCATAATTAATAAATTATAAAGGGCCTGAAATGAAAGCGATTGTTTGTAGTGATTTTGGACCAATCCAAAATATAGAATATAAAGATGTCAAAGAACCTATTATTCAAAGTGAAAGTGTAATCATAGATGTTAAGTCTGTAGGTGTAAATTTTCCAGATGGATTATTAGTTCAAGGCAAATATCAATTAAAACCAGAAACTCCTTTTATTCCTGGAATGGAAGTAGCTGGTGAAATTATAAGAGTTGGATCAAGTGTAAAAAACTTTAAAATAGGAGATAGAGTTACAGCTCTTTCTCAGCTTAGTGGATATGCCGAGCAAGCTGTTGTCCAAGAAAAAAAAGTTTTTAAAATACCGCCTAAAATGTCTTTTGATGATTCATGTGCACTCTTATGTGCATATGGGACATCCCATTATGCACTAAAACAAAGAGCTCAATTACAAAAAAATGAGTTACTAGTTGTTTTAGGAGCTTCAGGTTCAACTGGAATAGCAGCCATTCAAATAGGTAAAATAATAGGAGCAAAAGTAATTGCTGTATCTTCAAATCCTGAGAAGCAAAAGATAGCCAAAGATAATGGAGCAGATATTTCCATTGGATACGATAATCTTAAAGAAGAATTAAAAAGCATATCAAATGGCAAAGGTGTCGATGTTATTTTTGACCCTGTTGGAGGGGATATATTTGATACAGTGGCTAGAACAATGGCTAGAAGTGGTAGATTATTAGTTATTGGATTTGCATCAGGTACAATACCAAAATTAGCAGTCAACTTAGCATTAGTAAAAGAGTTTAGTGTAGTTGGTGTCTTCTGGGGAGCTTTTACCCGAGGAGAACCCGAAGAATATAAAAAGAATATGATTGAACTATTTGAATGGTATCAAAAAGATCTACTTAAACCTTTGATAGAGGAAAATTATCCATTGTCAGAAGCTGCAAAAGTGTTAGAGAAAATTCTTGCTAGAGGCGCTAAAGGTAAAATAATTTTAAAACCTTAATTGATAAAAAAATATAAATTTTTTATTCTTTTTTTAAAAACTTCCCAAAAAAATGGGAAAGAAAAAATAAAACTGCACTAACAGCTACAATGGAAGGTCCAGATGGAATATCTGTTTCAACAGATATATAAATTCCTATTATAACTGAAAAAATACCAATTAGAGTTGAAACTACTACCATAATTTCTGGTGAATTGACTAGTCTTCTAGCAGTTGCTGCAGGTATTATTAACATTGCTGTAATTAATAAAAGTCCAATAATTTGTAATGACAACGCAACAACTATAGTTAAAACTGAGGTCAATAACAAATTCATATATAGAGGATTTATTCCCTCTGCTTTTGCTAGGTCTTCGTCTACAGTCACTAAAAGTAAAGATGACCAATTAAATAATATAAGGGTTATAGCTAAAAAAACTCCTATATACATTCCCCAAATATCATTTGAGCTTACTGTCAAAATGTCACCAAATAAAATGGCATGTAGATCTATTTTAATTTTATTGAATGAAATTACTATAATCCCAATAGCAAGTGCTACGTGGGCCAATACACCTAATAAGGTGTCAGATGAGAGAACTTTGCTTTGTTGTAACCATAAAAATAGAAATCCAAAGATCAAACAGACAAAAACAACTCCTATATTTATGCCGACACCAAGTAATATTCCTATTCCCGCACCTAGTAAGGAACTATGTGCAATTGATTCACCATAATATGAAAGTCTTCTCCAAACGACGAAACAGCCTACAAGACCAGATATTAGAGCAACTGCAACACCTGCTAAAATACCTCTTATGATGAACGGATCAGTTATTTTATTCTCCAGTAATAATATTATTGTGTTAAACTTTTTCAGTTTCGTTTGAATGTTGATAAACTGCCATTATATTTGCCATATCTTTACCAAACATAGATATAAATTCTGGATCTTTAGTAATTTGTTGAGGTTTACCGATACAGCATATGTGATTAGAAAGACATAATACTTTTTTTGTTGAAGCCATAACTAAATGTAAATCGTGAGACACCATCAAAATACTTAAACCTCTTTTTAAAAATATGGATTGCAAAAGATTATAAAAGTAGATTTGACCAGAAACATCTAAATTTTGAGCAGGTTCGTCAAGAATAAGTAATTCAGGATTATTAAGCAAACTTCTTGCAAGCAATACTCTTTGCATTTCACCACCAGACAAAACTGAAAGTTGCTTGTTAATTATTTTCTCAATTTGTGTCTCAGATACAACTTGTCTAAAAGAAATTTCATCAAATTTTTTTCTCATGGTTATAAAATTTTGGACACTCATAGGCATTGTATTAATGATATTTATGGACTGGGGCATGTATCCTATTTTTAAATTAGGTTTCTTAGTAATTTGACCACTATCAGGCTTGTAGAACTCCATTAAACATTTTAATAGCATAGTTTTACCAGCACCATTTGGTCCAATAATAGTAAGAAAATCATTTTTTTTTATTTCTATATCGATATTTTTCAATATGGCTTTTTCATT
>QBXD01000002.1 GCA_003283875.1 SAR116 cluster bacterium AG-321-A13
GCCGCTTGAAGTAAGTTGACCAAATGGACCATTATTTGCTGCTTTTTCATCTAAATGAAAAGATTGAGGATCGTATTTTGAAGCAAAATCAATAATTTCTTTTTTAGAAATGAAAGAGGGCTCAGACTCAAAGGTTAAACCGACTTCAAAATCTTCAAAATATTTTGGCTTTAATATCATTAATGAAATTTACTTAAAATGCTTTTATCTAGGAGCTAAACGAACCGACCCATCAAGTCTGATTGTTTCGCCATTTAATAATACATTAGTTAAAACACTTTCGACTAACATCGCATATTCTAGAGGTGTACCTAGACGTTTTGGGAAAACAGTAGTTGCGATTAAGCTTTTTTGTACTTCATCACTCATGCCTGACAACATAGCAGTAGCAAATAAACCAGGAGCAATAGTATTAACTCTTATACCATTTGAGGCCAACTCTCTTGCAATAGGTAAAGTCATTCCAACAATACCACCTTTTGAAGCTGAGTAGGCTGCTTGCCCCACTTGTCCATCGTAAGCTGCAACTGAAGCTGTATTTATAACGACACCTTTTTCACCTTCGTGGTCAGCTTGATTAGCCTGCATTTTGTCAGCGCACAACCTAAGCATATTAAAGCTACCAATTAAATTTACTTTGAGAACTTTTTCAAACAAACTTAAATCATGCATTCCTCTACTGGATACAACTTTAGCACCAACAGCTATTCCTGCACAATTAACTAAGCAATTAATGCCATCAAAATCTTCAATTGCTTTTTTCATTTCTTCTTCATTTGAAACATCCCCAACGAAATATTTAGAATCTGTTTCTTTAGCTACTTTTTTTAGACCGTCGGCGTTTAAGTCTATTAATAGAAGTTCTGCTCCTCTATCCTTTAAGTATCTTGCGGTGCCTTCTCCAAGACCACTTCCAGCACCAGTTATAACTGCTTTAACATTTTCAATTTTCATTTTTATTCTCCAAAATCACGAGTATCGTCTATCACTTTTCCATCATTAGGTAAACTATTTACGGGAACTATTTCTAAAGTTCCTCTTAAATTAATTACATTTTTAATTTCATCTGAAATTTTTTGTTTCATTGTTTCAATTTCTGAGCTGTTTGTTATGTTGGACTCTACTCTAAGTAGTAGTTCGTCTTTATCATTAGACCTGCTTATTATCATTCTAGCTTCATTATCAATTTTCAGATTTTCAAGAATTTTACTGACTTGAGATGGTTGTACAAACATACCCCTCACTTTTGTGGTTTGATCTGCTCTTCCCATCCAACCTTTAATTCTTTTATTAGTTCTACCAGTAATACTTTCACCATCCATTATTGCCGATAGATCACCTGTAGCAAATCTAATAATTGGTAATTCATAATTATTAAGAACAGTTACAACAACTTCTCCTACCTCACTATCTTTTACAGGTTTTCCAGTACCAGGCTTAACTATTTCTAATATTACATCTTCATCAATTACCATTCCTTCACTTTCAGCAGCTTCATAAGCAACAAGGCCTAAATCAGCAGTTCCATAACATTGTCTCGCTTGAATGTTACGGTCTTTGAAATTTTGTGCCACAGCTGGAAATAATGGTCCACCAGTTACCATTGCTTTTGTAAGTTTTGAAAGTGATATTTTTTTTTCATCAGCCTTTTCTAAAATTATTTTTAAAAAGTCCGGTACACCGACATAAGCTGAAGTTCCAATATCGTGCATAACTTCTAGCTGCATATCTGTATTCTCTCCACCAGCTGGAATAACTGTACATTTTAAAATTTTTGCAGCTTCTTCAAACATCGCTCCTGCTGGAGTGAAATGGTAAGAAAAACAATTTTGAACTATATCACCATACCTAAAGTCAGCTGCATGTAATGCCCTGGCAAATCTCCACCAATTTTTTGAATGGCCATCCAAATCATATATTGGCCCAGGAGATCGGTAGATATGGGCAAAATCTTTAATTTCACTTACATTTAATTCAGCAAAAGGAGGCTGTTTAGATTGTTTGTCAATTAAATCGGATTTTCTTAATAAAGGAATTTGACTAAGATCATCTAGATCTTCGATTTCAACATTAAATCTCAGTAATTGATTTTTATTTTGTTTTGCTTTTTCAATTAATTTATTTAATTTTTTTAAATGATCTGAAATTCTTTCATCTTTAGAACGTATTTCTAAATCATCAAAAAATTTATTTTTTATCATTTTTTCTTACAACCATCTTTTACGTCTTCGATATTGTTTTACATCTTTAAATGATTGTCGGCCTTCTCCAGAAATACCAAGATAAAATTCTTTTACGTCTTCATTATCTCTCATTGACTCTGCAGAACCTTCCATAACAACTCGACCATTTTCTAAAATATAGGCATATTCTGCGTACTGAAGAGCTACATTAGTATTCTGTTCTGCTAATAAAATAGTTACACCTTCTTTTCTATTTATTTCAGCAACTATTTCAAATATTTGTTTAACAAGTTGAGGAGCAAGTCCCATCGAAGGTTCGTCTAGTAATATCATTGTTGGGTGAGCCATCAAAGCCCTTCCAATAGCTATCATTTGTTGTTCACCACCAGAGGTGTAGCCTGCCAAAGAAGTTCTTCTATCTCGAAGTCTAGGAAAGTAGTTGTATACTCTTTCTAAGTCATCTTTAACTTCCTTATTGTTACTCCTAGTGTAAGCGCCGGTAAGTAAATTTTCTTCAACTGTTAAATGCTCAAAGCAATGTCTTCCTTCCATAACCTGAATGACGCCCCTTTTAACTAATTGGGCCGGATCAAGGTCATGTATATATTGATTACTAAATGTTACAGAACCTTTCGTAACTTCTCCTCTTTCTGAAGCTAATAAATTTGATATGGATTTAAGAGTTGTACTTTTGCCAGCACCATTACCGCCAAGTAAAGCTGTTATTCCTCCCTTTTTGACTTTTAAACTTACACCTTTCAAAACAAGAATAACGTGGCTGTAAACAACCTCTATATTATTAACTATTAAAATATCTTCTACAGTACTAGACTTTTTATTTTTAGTTACTTTAATGTCATCCATCTCATTTTCCTATATGTAAAAGAGAGCCTAATATGATTAGGCTCTCAATTATTTTAGTTACAACGCTCAGCAATTTTTTGCTCAGCAGCATATTTAGAAGAGTCTTCCGCTATTAACTTTTGAACTACGTCAGAGTCACCATACATATACTCAGTAATCATATTCCACTTTTTAGCTTTAGCATCCCACTGCTGAACTGCAGCAAGTCCACTTCCACCATGGTTTTCGCAAGTGTTTTTAAATGGAGGAGCGAAGTCTTTGAAACCTAATTCTTCCATTCTCTTAGCACTTAAGTTGACTGCTTCCATACCATCTCTATACATAGCAGGTGTAATCTTTGATGTGCCATGAATTTTTTGTGCAACTACAGCAGCTTCAACTTGAACCATTGCTTGGAATAACCCTCTATTGTATAAGACTGTTCCAAAGTGAGATCCGTCACCAGAAGCTTCTCCCTTATCATGAACATATTTCTTGATATCTTTATGTACTTGATAAGAATCTCCAGGAGCATTAAAAGTTAGAGACTTATAACCATGTGCACCTTGTCCAGCTGGTAAAACATCATTTTCAGAACCAGACCACCAAATTCCAATAAATTTATCCATTGGAAATTTGATAGATGCAGCAGACTTAACAGCAACTTGGTTCATCACACCCCATCCCCACATTAGGACGTTATCAGGTCTAGCTTTACGTATTTTTAACCAAGTAGCCTTTTGCTCTTGTCCAGGATGGTCAACAGGTAATAACATTAGCTTAAAGCCATGTTTTTTACTTAGAGTTTGTAGAGTTCTGATAGGCTCTTTACCATATGCAGAGTTATGGTAAACAAGTGCAATTTTCTTACCTTTAATATTACCAAAATTATTTTTCAGTATATGTCTTACAGCAATTGAAGCTCCATCCCAGTAAGTAACAGGTGCGTTAAATATCCATTTAAAAACTTTACCATTAGCAGCAGATGTTCTTCCGTATCCTGTTGAATAAACAGTAACACCGTCAGCTGTTGCTTTAGGAATTAATTGGTATGTAATACCTGTAGACATTGGTTGGAAAACCATGGCGTCTTTTTTATTTTTTTCGTAACACTCTACGCCTACCTGGGTTTTATAACCAGTTTCGCACTCAGGGTGAAAGATTTTCTCACCACCGATACCACCATCTCTGGCATTAATCATTTTGTAGTAGTCTACAAAACCATCAGCGTTTGGAATACCATTAGGTGCGTAAGCTCCTGTTCTGTAAACCAACATTGGAAATTTTAGATCAGCAATTGCAATTTCTACATAACTAGAAATAGCAATAACAGAAGCTGTTATTCCAATCAAAAGTTGTTTTATTCTCATTAGATCCTCCCTTAGAGAAAAAATTAATATAATCTACTAAATACCATTTAGTAGGGAAAAGGCCATCGTCTTAACTTTTCTTTCGCGATAGACCAAAGTCTTGCAAGGCCGTGTGGCTCTACAATTAGAAAAATAATCATTAACAATCCCCAGATTGTTATTTCAAAATGCTTGGCCGTCACAGCTGACAGGCCAACTAAGTCAACCATAATAAATTTTAAACCAATTGGGAGTGTAACAATAAAAGCTGCACCTAAGAATGAACCTAGCATAGATCCAAGTCCTCCAATAATTATCATAAATAATACTGGAAATGAAATTGTCATTATGTCAAATGATTCTGTTACTTCAATTGCCCCTAGAAAAACTGCAAAATACAATGCACCAGCCACACCAATATAAAAAGAACTTATTGCAAATGCAGATAATTTAGTTTTAAGCGGGGGGACTCCAATAATTTCTGCGGCAATATCCATGTCTCTTATGGCCATCCAAGATCTTCCCATTTTGCTTCTAATTAAGTTTTTTGCAGCAAACCCAAGTAAAACTACTAAAATAAGACAAAATAAGTATGTGGCATACGGAGGAGCGGTAGCCCCAGTAACTGGAATACCAAACATCAACCTTTCTGATACAGTTATTTGACCAGTATCAGAGTAATTATAAAACCATGGAACTTTATTAAAAAGCCAAACAAGAAAAAATTGAGATGCGAGTGTAGCAACAGCTAAGTAAAAACCTTTTATTCGTAATGAAGGTAATCCAAAGAGAATTCCAACAGCGGCCGTTATAAGTCCTGAAATTAGAACAATGATCATTATATTTAGATCAGGAAAATAAGTCATTATTTTGTAGGTCGAAAAAGCTCCTACTGCCATAAACCCACCAGTTCCCAGAGAAACTTGACCACAATATCCCGTCAAAATATTCAGACCTATTGCTGCAAGTGAAAAAATTAGGAACGGAACCAGAATAGCTTTTTCCCAATAACTATTAATAACAAATGGAATTATTAAAAAAGCAATGAACATTAAAGTGCTAAAAGCAATTTTGTCCTGTATGAGAGGAAATATAGCATGGTCTGATTTATATGTAGACTTATACTGACCAGTTTCTTTGTAAAGCATAGAACTTAAACCCTCTCGATAATTTTATCGCCAAACAAACCTTGTGGACGAAATAATAAAAATACTAATGCCATAACATAGGCAAACCAATTTTCTAATGCTCCTGTTTCGAAGTATCCACCAATATAAATTTCAGCTAGTTTTTCACCAACACCTATTAATAGTCCTCCAATAATTGCACCTGGAATGGAGGTAAAACCACCTAATATAAGAACTGGTAAAGCTTTTAATGCAATAAGGGATAGAGAAAATTGTACACCAGACTCTGTTCCCCACATAATACCAGCTACCATGGCAATGAACCCTGAAATTGCCCAAACAAGTATCCAAATTGTTCTAAGAGAAATACCAACTGATAAAGCAGCTTGATGGTCATCGGCTACTGCTCTTAAAGCTCTTCCAGTTTTGGTATATTGAGAAAAAAGAGCTAATGTAATAACCAAGATCACAGCAATTACAGTTGCCCAAACGTTCAGAACGTCAATATACATTCCATAATAATCACTACCTTCAGCCGCAAGTCCTATTGTAGCCTCTTCCAACCATACTGACCCGCCACTTGGTATTCCTACATCTAAAACTTTCACATCGGAACCCCACATTAAATCTCCAACACCTTCTAAGGCAAAAGCCAAGCCAATTGTAGCCATAAATAAAATTATAGGATCCTGATTTACAAGATGCTTGAGAACGAGCCGTTCTATAATCCATGCTAGAGCAATCATTGTAATCATAGTCAAGATGATAGCTAAAAAATTTGGCATTGATGCATACCAGTTGTGATAATTTGTTCCAAAAAGCTCATTTATTAAATGAGCAAACGGAACTTGACCTGTTTGATAGCCAACAAGAGTAAGCGCAGCAAAAAGAGCAAAGACACCTTGAGCAAAATTAAAAACACCCGATGCTTTAAAAATCAAAACAAAACCGAGAGCAACTAATGAATACATTACCCCAGACATTAGCCCGTTAAGTACAGTCTCAATAAAATTTAATAATTCTACACTCATAAATCAAATTCCTTACTCATCGTCAGCTACTCCTAGATAGGCGTCGATTACTGCCTTATTGCTTCTAATTTCATTAGGTAAACCAGATCCAATTTTTTTTCCATAGTCTAAGACCACAATTCTGTCTGAGATATCCATAACAACACCCATATCATGTTCAATTAGAACTATAGTTGTTTTCAATTCATTGTTGACTGTTAATACAAACCTACTCATATCCTGTTTTTCTTCTACATTCATTCCAGCCATAGGTTCATCAAGTAAAAGTATTTCAGGCTCCATAGCCAATGCTCTTCCTAGCTCAACTCTTTTTTGTAAACCATATGGAAGCGAGCCAACAGGAGTACGTCTAATCGATTGTAAGTCAAGGAAATCTATCACTCTTTCAACTTTTTCACGATGTTCTTCTTCTTCTTTCTCTGCTGGACCAAAATAAAGCGCTTGCATTAAGAAATTTTGCTTTTGTTTTAATAACCTGCCAGTCATTAAATTGTCTAGTGTACTCATACCCTTAAAAAGAGCAATATTTTGAAAAGTCCTTGCAATACCGCTTTTGGCCGCAAATTCTGGTTCCATTTCACCTCTATCTGTACCTGCAAAATTTATAGTACCGCTAGTAGGTTTATAAAAACCATTAATAACATTTAACATTGAAGATTTACCAGCGCCATTTGGGCCTATAATTGCAAACACTTCACCTTTTTTAACTTCAAATGAAACATCCGTTAATGCTTTAACACCGCCAAAGGCTAGAAAAATATTTTTGAGTTCTATCGCTGTTTTACCATAAGGTATATTTTTTAAATCTTCTAAACTCATTTATTTTTTGCCCTTACTAGATTTTTTAACTTTAGGTGGGGATTTTTTAATATTTAAATTTTTTGTTTTAATTAAATGCCTAATTTCCATAGTTGCGCTGATTTTACTTTTTCTTCCATCCTCTAGGGTAAACTCAGTATTAATAGAAGCCGTATCTTTATCTAAATACAAATCTTTTATAATATCTTTGTATCTAGTATTAATAACACTTCTTCGTACTTTTCTTGTTCTTGTTAATTCGCCATCATCAGCTTCTAATTCTTTGAACAATAACAAAAATTTAGCAATTTTAGTATTATCTGGTAGTTGTTCATTAACTTTAGAAATTTCTTTTTCTATAAGTTCATATATTTTTTTGTCTGCAGCTAATCCAGTATAGGACGTAAATGCTAATTGCCATTTCTCTGCTAATTTTGAAACAATTGAAAATCTTATGCATATAATTGCAGTTAAGTAAGGTTTTTTAGATCCAATAATGACTGCTTCACCAACATAAGGTGAAAACTTAAGTTTGTTTTCTATGTTTTGTGGAGAAAATTTAACACCATCTGATTTGATAGCAATATCATTAACTCTATCAAGAACATTTAACCTTCCTTTGTCATCAAAGTAACCAGCATCACCAGTATACATCCAACCTTTTTTAATCGTCTCTTTATATGCTTTTTGATTATTAAAATATCCAGAAAACATACTCGGATGTTTTGTGATAATTTCTCCCAAGCCGTTAGGGTCTGGATCCATAATTTTAATCTCACAATCGGGAAAAGGAACACCTACAGTTTCACAATCCATTGTGCCTCTAGGAATATCTTGAAGTGTGTATGCTCCCATTAGTTCTGTTTGTCCATAAAGCTGTCTTAGTGGAATGCCCATTGCTAAAAAAAACTTAAAGGTTTCAGGACCGATTGCAGATCCGCCAGTTGCAGCAGAAGTAATTTTACTAAAGCCAAGTCTATCTTTTAAAGATGAGAATAGCAGTTTGTCAGCAAGAAAATCTCTTTTTCCCTGGTCAACTGCCTTTAAGCCCCTTTCTACCATGACATTAAAAAGCCATTGTGTGATCTTAGGAGCGTCTAATATTCTAGAACGCATATCAGCAGCAATTTGTTCCCACAATCTAGGTGCTCCAAGCATAAATGTAGGGCCGACTTCACGCATGTCCTCCATTGCAGTTTCAGGGCGCTCAGGAAAGTTAACTTTCATACCGGCGACAATATTAAAACCAACCCCATATGTTTGTTCCATTATCCAAGGAAATGGAAGCACAGACACATATTCATCATTTATCGTTTTAGGATCAACATTTAAATATCTTATTACATGTTCAACAAACTTACCCCCAGGTAGCATCGCTAATTTAGGGTTGGATGTTGTTCCAGATGTTGTGCATAAAATTGCATTTTGTTCACCCGAAATCTTATCAATCATTTTATTATATTTTTCAGGATCTTTAGCTGCTATTGCTTTACCTTCATTTATTAATACAAGCATGTCAGTAATATTTGGATCACTTAATTCTTTAAGGCCACGACTATCGTCATAAAATATTTTAATTTGATTATTTTTAGGTCTTTTGATAGTAAGTATTTTATCTACTTGTTCTTGATCTTCTGCATAAACAAAATTTACTTTTGCAGCATTCATTAAATAACCAACTTCTTCATCAAGAGTGTCTCTATAAATACCTAGGCTCATTCCTCCAACAGCTTGTGCAGCAATTTCAAAAAATAACCAAGAAGGTTTGTTATCTCCAATTAGACCAATTACATCTCCTGCTTTAAACCCTTTTTTTGCAAGTCCTAGTGCCAGATAAGATACTCTATCATTATATTGCTTCCAAGTTATCTCATTCCATATCCCTAAATCTTTATCTCTTAATGCAACAGTATCTGGGATAGTATCGGCTTTATGCTTAAGAATTTTTGGCAATGTGTTGTAAATTTTAGTATCTGGATAGTTTGACATTTTCACCTTTGAATTTAAAACCCATTATAAATATTACAATTCATGTTTACTTTTAAGTAAATTACTTAAATCAAAATTTTAATGATGAGATCAAACTTAGAAAAAAGTAGCCCCCACTACATTCACTATAGGCTATCCAAAAAACTATTTAAATCAACCTAAAGTTGAATAAAAATTTAAAAAAAATAAAACAAACATTTTCAGATACTTATCTAACTAAATATAATTTATTTAAAAATTTTTTATAATGTACTTGTTAAATAAAAGAATCATTTGCCGTCTGAACAACTTTTGCACCTTTCATTACAACTTTAAGGTGATAATCTATTCTGGGTAGTATATGAAAATCATAAAATTCTGCTGAGACAATTTTACTTTTTAAAAATATTTCATTTATAGATGTTTTGGACAATTGCTCTTTTGCGCTTCTTTTTGCTTTATCCATTAACCAACCTCCAACTAAATAACCAAATCCCATCAAATAATCAAAACTAATACATGAAAGCATTTCTTGATCATCCCTGTTTTCCAGAATGTAATCTAAAGATTTTGAAGTTAAAGTAACCATTTGAGACATTTCAAAATTATCGTCACAATCAATTTTAATTTCATCTAATAGTTCTTTGGCTGCTTTCCCGTTATCTCTTATTGTTTTTCTAAACATAAAATCATTGGCTTGTATGGCATTTGTACCTTCATATATAGGTAAAATCCTTGCATCTCTCATATATTGAGCAGCGCCAGTCTCTTCAATAAACCCCATTCCTCCATGAATTTGAACTCCATTACTTGTAACTTCTTGGGCTAACTCTGTTGACCATCCTTTTATTATGGGTATCAAGAAGCCTTCTCTCATTATGGATTTTTCATCTCCATTGTGGGCTCTTTCCATGATTTCAGAAGAAACTAAAATTAAAGCTCTCATTGCTTCAGTTAAGCTTCTCATTGATAAAAGTAGTCTTTTCACATCCCCATGACCAATAATAGGAGTACCTTTTTCTCGATTAATTGGGGTACCTTGTATTCTGGTATTAGCATACTCTAGAGCCTTTTGTCTTGCTGCTTCTGAAATTGCCATTCCTTGAAGTCCAACGTCAAATCTTGCTCTATTCATCATAATGAACATATATTCAATACCTCTACCTTCTTCTCCTAACATATATCCAACAGCACCCTCGTTCTCACCATATGCCATAACAGCTGTTGGACTTGCTTTGATACCCATTTTATGTTCAATAGAAATACATTTCAGGTCGTTTCTTATGGTATAATTACCACTTTCATCTTTAAGAAATTTTGGAATTATAAATGTAGAAATACCTTTAATACCTTGAGGTGCCCCCTCAGTTCTGGCTAGAACTAAATGGATGATATTTTTAGACATATCGTGTTCACCATATGTTATATAAATTTTTTGACCTTTAATTCTCCAGTTCTCACCATCATGCTCAGCTTTAGTTTTAATTGTAGCTAAATCTGTACCAGATTGTGGCTCTGTTAAATTCATAGTCCCAGTCCATTCACCTGAGTTAAACTTTGGTAAATACGTACTCTTCTCTTCTTCAGTTCCAACAAGTGTAAACGCGTCTATCAACCCTTGAGTTAGAAGACTACATAAAGCAAATGACATATTCGCCCCATGCCAATATTCATTTATAGCTGCGCTCATTCTAGAAGGTAGCCCCATTCCGTCATAATTTGCATCACTTGCAACGCCAATCCACCCACCTTTCGCAATTTGCGAAAAAGCATTGCTAAATCCTTTGGGTGTTTCAACTTCGTGGTCTTGTCTTAAAGTAGGGTTATTTTTATCTCCAAAATGGTTTAGTGGTGCTAAGTAATTATCTGCTAGTTTACCTGCTTCAGAAAGCACGGCATCGATAGTAGTTTCATCTAGGTCATCATGAGTAGGTAAAAGATTCTCTAAAACAAATTTGGTATCCTCTAAGGGAGACGTATATGGCATTTTTTAACTCCAGATTAATTTTTCATAGTTGATAAAACTTAGCCTTACTATTATGAATAATATTAGGAGGAAATCAACTATGTCTATATCTGAAGATGGTTTAAGAAAAAATCAAGCAAATTTTGCTTCTTTAAGCCCTTTATCATTTCTTGAAAGAACTAGAAAGACGTTTCCAAATCATATAGCCATTGAATATAAAGACTGTAAGTTAAGTTATAAGCAAGCTGGCCAGAGGTGTGACGCACTTGCAAATCTAATTAAAAATCAGAATTTTAATTCTGGAAGTACTATTGCAGTTATGCTTCCTAATATACCAGTAATGTGGGAATGTCATTTCGGTGTCCCAATGGCGACAGGTGTTCTCAATGCAATAAATACTAGACTTGATAGTCATACCGTTCAATTTATACTTGAACATGGCGAAGCCAAATTATTTATATATGATTCTGAGTATAGTCATATTGTAGAAAAGGCTATAGTAAATCTTAAAAATCCTCCTACCATTATAGAATTTGTTGATGAAGTTGCTGGCAATAAAAGATCAAATTTTGCGAATAAAGTTAATTGCCTTGATTATGAATCAGAATTAAAAAATTTTACTGGTACTACTTTTGAGCATGTACTTCCAAATGATGAATGGAATTCAATTGCATTAAATTACACTTCCGGCACTACTGGAAATCCAAAAGGAGTTGTCTATCACCATCGCGGTGCTTATTTAAACGCAATTGGTAATTCACTTACTTGGGATTTACCTATGCATCCAAAATATTTGTGGACTTTGCCTATGTTCCATTGCAATGGTTGGTGCTTCCCGTGGACAATTACCGAAAGAGCGGGTACTCATGTATGCCTGAGACAACCTGCGGGAGAGCTTATTGTTGAAGCTTTTCAAAAACACAATGTATCTCACTTATGTGGTGCGCCTATAGTAATGCAAATGGTAGCAGATTATTTACTACAAAATAATATTTCTCTTAAAAAAAATATTAGAATGATGACAGCTGGCGCACCTCCACCAGAGGCTGTATTAAGTAAAATGGCTTCGTGTGGAATTGAAGTTATTCATGTATATGGCTTAACAGAAATTTATGGACCAGCGGTGGTATGCGCGTGGCATCCTGAATGGAATGAATTAGACGCATCTGAACAAGCAAGATTAAAAGCAAGGCAAGGTGTAGTGTATTCAGTTCAGGAAAATATGAAAATCATAGACCCGGAAACTAACAAAGACGTCCCAAAGGATGGTACTTCTCTAGGAGAAGTTTTTATTAAAGGTAACATTACAATGAAAGGTTATTATAAAAATAAAAAAGCTACTGATGAAGCATTTGAAGGTGGTTGGTTCCACACAGGAGATCTTGGGGTTTGGTATGAAGATGGATATATTCAACTTAAGGATAGATCAAAAGATATAATTATTTCTGGGGGAGAAAATATTTCATCAATTGAAGTTGAGGATGCTTTATACAAACATCCAGAGGTAGTTGCGGTTGCTGTAGTTGCAAAAGAAGATGAAAAATGGGGTGAGACACCATGTGCTTTTATAGAGTTAAGTGAAGGATCTGCAGTTAGTGAAATAGATTTAAAAAATCATTGTAAATCTTTACTGGCGGGTTTTAAAGTTCCTAGATACTTTAATTTCACAGAGCTTCCAAAAACAAGCACAGGAAAAATACAAAAATTCAAACTCAGAGAACAAACAAAATTAATATAATTTAACTTACTTTCTTTAAATCTTTTTCAACAAGAATTTTATTTAGGGTTTTGTCCCATTTATTCTCAGCATTGATCATATTTTTTTCCTTGACGTGACCATATCCTTTTATCGATAAAGGAATATCCAAAAAATCTATAAATTTTTCATAATTATTTTCATTTAGATTATTAGATATTTGATTAATAGTATGTAATGTTTTTTTGACTAGAGCACGTTCTTTTTTTCTCTCTGTTGTGTAACCAAAAATATCAAATTTAGTATTTCTTAGAAATTTTAAGGAAGATAAAATTTTGAAAGCTTGAAAAACCCAAGGTCCAAATCTTTGTTTAATTAAATGACCAGTTTCAGAGTCCCTTTTTGAAAATAATGGCGGTGCTAAATAAAACTCTAATTTTACATTTTTATTTTTTTGTAAAAAGCCTTTTGCAAATTCACCAGATGTATGTAGCCTGCCAACTTCATATTCATCTTTGTACCTCATTATTCTAAAAAGAGTTAATGCAACTTTTCTAGAAAGAGGTAGTTCATTTTTTGTATTAGATATTTTAGTTTCTTTAGAAATAACTTTATTTACGTTAGACAAAAAAAGATTTGAGTATTCTTTATCTTGAAATTGTTCAAGTATATCAGAAAATTTTTCCAAATAATTGCTTATAGGCTTTTCTTCTGAAATTACCTGATCCATATGGGCAGCCTTAAAAACTATTTCTGGATATTCAGATAATAGTCTTCCCCAGTTAAAGGCTCTAAGGTTCTGCTCTATTGCTACACCATTTAACTCTATAGCTTTTTCTAAAGAATTTATTTCTATTGGTATAAGGCTTTTTTGAGCTGCCATACCTAGCATCATTATATTTGCTGATACAGTATCGCCAACTAAAGATTCTGCTAAGTTAGATATATCGATAAATTTTATATTTTCTTCTTCCAAGTGATTTTCTAAATGTTTTTTTAATAAACTATCATCAACAACAGTACCTATATGAACCCCTGCCACGCCAACTGGTTCAACTCTTCCATTTATTATGGCTATTGTTTTATTAGGATTTAAAGTTCTAGTAATTGAAGGTGAGACTGAAACAACAGCATCGCATCCAAGGAGTAAATCGGCAGTTTCATTTGGTAGTCTTGCAGATCGAGTATAAAGAGTTTTTTCTTTACTTATTCTAATTTGGCTAGTTACAGCACCATTTTTTTGGGCCAAGCCTGTAAAATTCATTGACTGTGCATATAACTTATCAATTCGGGCTGCCATAACTACTATTGCCGCTACAGTTGAAATTCCTGTACCTCCGATGCCTGCCATAATAAGATTTTGAATTTTATTCAATTTCTGTTTGGGTTTACTTAAGGAATTAAAAATATCAGGAATATCTGGAAAAGATTTTTTTAAAGGCTCAGATAAACTACCTGATGAAACACCAATAAAACTTGGACAAAAACCTTTTTTGCAAGAATAATCTTTGTTACAGACACTTTGATCAATTTGTCTTTTTGTTCCTTCAAAATGATCAAAAGGTTTAACAGCAACGCAGTTGGATTTTTCTGCACAATCACCACATCCTTCACAAACATCTGGGTTTATATACATTTTTATATCTCTATCTTGTACATATCCTCTTTTACGTCTTCTTCTAAGTTCTGTAGCACATGTTTGAACATATATAATTGCTGTTACACCTGGTATATTTCTAACTTCTTTTTGAACATTTATAAGTTCATCACGATGAAATATTCCTACCTTATCAGCAAATAATCTTGTTTCTTTAAATTGCTCTGGCTCATCTGAAACTACATAAATTTTTCTTACGCCTTCTGCGGATAATTGTTTAGAGATTGCCCAGGGGGTAGCCCCTCCAATGGCTTTTTGACCACCTGTCATAGCAACAGCATCATTATAAAGAATTTTAAAAGTTATATTTACATTTGCTGAAACTGCTGCCCTTATTGCAAGAGATCCAGAATGGGCATAGGTTCCATCACCTATATTTTGAAAAGTATGATTATGATTTGAAAAAGGCGCTCTTCCAATCCAATGACCGCCTTCTCCACCCATTTGACTAAAATTAGTTAATTTTTCTGGATGTAGAAAATAACCTATTGAATGACAACCAATTCCTATACCAACAACTTCCTCTTCAGGTGTTTTAGTTCCAGAATTATGAGGGCATCCTGCACAATACCATGGTGTTCTTGAGGCGACTGGAGGTAAGTTACTTCCTAATGAATCAGATTTAACTTTAGGAATATCAAAATCGACAGAAGATTGCTTAACTTTTTTTAAAAGGCAGTCTGCAATAATATCGCTAGATAATTCAGAAACATTTGGAATTAACTCTTCTTTTGTTGTTGCATCAAGTTTTCCAGATAATAAAGGTCGAAATTCAGAATTAAAAAGGATATGGGCAACTTGTTCTTCGACAATGCCTCCCTTTTCTTCGACAACAAGTATTTCTTCAAACTGGTCACAAAAATCAATTATCTCTTCATCTATTAAAGGCCAAGGGATTTTACAGGCAAAAAAACCAATTCCAATATTTTGAGGGTTTTTTATACCAATACAATCAAAAGCATCTATTGTTTCAGTAGCCGCTTTTCCAACTGCAATAATACCGAGAGTCTTTTTTTCAGGATTGAAAATTACTTTATTTATTTTGTTTTGTTTTATAAAATTTTTAGTTGCAGGTATTCGTCTTTTTATAAGAGCTGCTTCTCTATCTAATGCTGGATCGTGTCTGTTTACATGAACATTGATTGGCGGGTCCAATTTTTGAAAGTTTGTCCTTAATTTGCCGAGATCAATTACTGCATTTGAATCGGCGGTATCACTAGTAATTTTAAGAGCCACACATATACCTGCATGACGAGATAAAGCAAAGGCTTGTAAACCTAAAGTTATAACTTCATCTACGTTTGCAGGATAAAAAACAGGAATACCCGCAGAAATAAGCGATTGTTCAGACTGATAAGCTAATGTTGAGCTTTTACCGATAGGATCATCAGCTACTGCTAGGACCATTCCACCTTTTAAGGCCACGCCACCCATATTTGCATGTCTCAATGCGTCCATTGCTCTATCTAAGCCAGGACCCTTTCCATACCACATAGAAAAAACACCATCAATTACTGGTTTATCATATAAGCCAAGCATTTGGGTGCCCCAAGCCGCAGTTGCGGCTAATTCTTCATTAACTGCAGGTTGAAAAACAATATTATACTTATCTAAATGTTTTTTGGCTCTCCCGAGTTCTAAATCAAGTGTTCCAAGAGGAGAGCCAGGATAACCACTTACATAACCATTAGTTAATAATCCGTTATCTTTATCTAGTTTTGCTTGTTCTATTAAAAGACGAACTAAGGCTTGGACACCGTTCATTAATGCTAAATCATTGTCCTTTGTAAAACAATCGTCTAATCTTATAGGATTTAATTGGTTCAAGTTTGTCTCATAATACAATTAACTTGTTTATAATTTAATAAACTTAGTAAGTTTTAACAAGTAGTAAGATTTATTTATAGAAAGGTAAAGAAAACTTAATGCTAATAAAATTAAATAATTACGATGATTTATATTCAAAATTTAAGTGGAATATACCTGAATATTATAATATTGCGTCTGATACTGTTGATAAAGTGGTATATAAAAATAGGACGGCATTATTTAATATTTTGAATAATGGTAAAGTTGAAAAATGGTCTTTTTTAGATATTAAAAGATCTGCAAACAAGCTTGCTAACGCATTCGATTATCTTAATCTAGAACACAACGCTAGAGTTGGTATCATATTAGGCCAGTGTCCGGAAACAGCCATTTCTCATATGGCATGTTTCAAATCTGGAAAAATATCAATACCACTTTTTAATTTATTTGGAAAAGATGCATTATTTTATCGTTTAAAAAACTCAAAAGCTTCTTTGGTAATTTGTGACAGAATAGGACTTTTAAAAATTAAAGAAATTTTTCATAAATTGCCTAATTTGAAATCAATAATTTGCGTGGATGAAATTGATGATCGAGTTAACACTCTAAGTTTTAAAAAAATATTAGAAGAATCATCTGATAATTATACTAATAAAAGCACAAAATCATTTGACCCAGCTACAATAATTTATACTTCAGGTACAACTGGTGGACCTAAAGGTGCATTACTACCCCATAGAACATTACTAGGACATATACCAGGGGTTGAAATGCCCCACGATTTTTTGTCCTCATCAGAACCAGTAACTGACTTATTTTGGACGCCAGCTGATTGGGCGTGGATAGGAGGCTTGTTTGATGTTCTTCTTCCTGCATGGCATTTCGGAATTCCTGTTATAAGTCATAGATCACAAAAATTTGACCCTGAATTTACGTTTGATTTAATTTCTAAGCTTAATATTCAAAATACTTTTTTACCACCCACAGCACTAAAAATGATGAAGTCATTCAATCCATCAAGTACAAAATATAAATTAAATTTAAGAACAATCGGGTCTGGAGGTGAAGCATTAGGAGAAGATTTGCTGGAGTGGGGAAAAAAAATTTTAGGTGTTAGTATTAATGAATTCTATGGTCAAACAGAATGTAATTTAACCATTTCAAATAGCGGGGTGATAATGCCTACCAAGCAAGGCTCTATAGGTAAACCTGTTCCCGGCCACGAGGTTAGGATTATGAATAAAAAGAGAGAATTTATAAAAGAGCCAGGTGTAGATGGTGAAATTGTTGTTAATAATAATACACCTGTAGCTTTTCTGAAATATTGGGAGAATGACAAGGAGACCCAAAATAAAGTAATTAATGGTTGGCTTCATACAGGTGACTATGCCTTTAGAGATGATGAGGGATATTTTTATTTTAAAGGGCGTGAGGATGATATCATAAATACTTCAGGTTATCGGGTAGGTCCAAGTGAAGTGGAAGACTGTATATTATCCCATCCAAATGTTGATATGGTTGCAGTCATAGGTGTGCCGGATAAAGTCAGAGGTAATATAATCAAAGCTTTTATTATTCCAAGAAATAAAAATGACATTTTAACACAAAATAAAGATCTTAAACTTAGTATCCAAAATGATGTTAAAGTAAAATTGGCAGCACACGAATATCCGCGTATCATAGAATTTGTAGAAGAATTACCTATGACAACAACAGGTAAAATTATTCGTAAAGATTTAAGGGAAACTATTTAATTCCTCAAATTTAAATTATAGTTAAAATGAAAATTATCTACTTAAATGAAATAGATTTCTAGGGTGTTGAAATTTTATATTTTTCACTTCTACGAAATAAGTTATACATAAAATATTAAATTTTATATCAAGGAATTATTATGAGTGAAAATTACAAGTTTGATACCCTTTCTTTACATGCAGGTCATATCCCTGACAAAGAAACTGGATCTCGTGCTGTTCCTATTTATCAGACTACATCATATGTTTTTAAAAGCACTGAAGAGGCTGCTTCTCTATATAATATGGAGGTTGGTGGGCATCTATATACTAGAATTTCAAATCCCACTGTTGCAGCTCTTGAACAGAGATTAGCTGCATTAGAGGGTGGGGCTAGTGCCCTTGCATGTTCAAGTGGAATGGCAGCAATGCATTTAGTAGTTACAGCAATATGTAGTAGTGGTGATCATATAGTAGCTTCAAGCAAAATGTATGGCGCCAATATAAATTTACTTCAGCATACTATGCCTCGTTTTGGTATTAATACGGATTTTGTAAACCCAAACGATCCAGAAGCTATTGAGAACGCTATAAAACCCAACACAAAACTAGTCTTTGGTGAAGTGATCGGAAATCCTGGATTAGATATAATGGATGTCCCAACAATTGCAGAAATATGTAAAAGAAAAAATGTTCCTCTAGTCCTTGATGCCACTTTTAATACACCATATTTGATGCAACCATTTAAATATGGAGCAAATATTCTTGTACATTCACTAACAAAATGGTTGGGAGGACATGGTATTGCTATTGGAGGCGCTGTTGTAAATGGTGGAAACTTTGATTGGGGTGACAAAGAAAAATATCCAACTATTTCAGGACCACATTTTGCCTTGGGAGGTATAAGTTTTTGGGAAGAATTTGGACCATCTGCATTAATAGCTAAAATAAGAGCAGAAGGAATGTATAATTTTGGTCCTTCTCTATCTCCAACAAATGCGTTCCATTTAATGCAGGGGATAGAAACACTACCCTTGAGAATGAAAAAACATATTGAAAACACTCATTCTATTCTTGATTTTCTAATTAATCATGAAGCTGTTGCATGGGTTAAACATCCTGATTTAGATACACATCCTGATCACGAAGTAGCAAAACAAATCTTACCTAAAGGATCTGGTTCTATAATAGTATTTGGAATTAAAGGTGGACGAAAAGCTGGGCAAGTATTTATAGAATCTGTACAGTTAGCTTCTCATTTAGCAAATGTTGGTGATGCTAAGACACTTCTAATTCATCCAGGGAGCACAACTCATTCTCATTTAAGTGCAGAAGCTATGAAAGAAGGAGGATTAACTGACGATATGATAAGGCTTTCTGTTGGCTTGGAAGATGTTAAAGATATCAAAAAAGATTTTGAAAATGGTTTCAAGGCTGTAAAAAAACTAAATAAATAGGTAATTTATGAGAATTAATTTTAAAGGTAATGAAACATATATTGGAACTGGTGGCAGAAGTTTAGATAGTAATAAAACTACTATTTGTTTTTTACATGGATCAGGTCAAAATCATCTAAGTTTTGTTCAGCAAGCTAGATTTTTTGCTTTTAAGGGATATTCTATAATTGTTCCTGATATGCCAGGTCATGGTTTTTCTAAAGGAAAACCTTTAAATTCAATTAAGGAAAACGCTAATTGGATTTATGAGTTATTAGTTGAACTGGAGGTTCAAGAATTAGTTATCGTAGGTCACTCACAAGGATGCTTAGTAGGTCTAGAACTAAATAGACTTTACCCAAAGTTTTTAAAAGGAATAATTTTTGTTGCAGGATCAAATGAAATACCAGTTAACCAGTTCTTATTAGATCTTTCCAAAGAAGATCCTCATAAAGCGTCAAGCATGATGGTAACTTGGGGACATGGAATAGATGGTGATATGTCTACTAATAATTGGCCGGGTCACTCACACTATGGTGAGGGTAATAATATAATGAAAATGAATACGGCAGACGCCCTGCAACATGATTTAAATTCTATTAACAACTATGATAGTGGGGTGGAAGCTTCAAAAAAGATTAATATACCTTCTTTAGCTGTTTTAGCTAAAAATGACCAAATGACACCGTTGAAATCAGGATTAAAATTTGTTGATCTTCTTAAAAACTGCGAAACTCATATTCTTGATTGTGGTCATTTTCTTCAATCTGAAAGACCAAAAGAGCTAAATTCAATAATAAATTCATATCTTACAAAATTATAATAATTTTAAATGGGGAGGTTTCAAAGTAATTATGGGTAAACAGAATCCATTTTTATTTAAGGAAATTTCAAGAACAGAGCATTGGAGAGTTCCTGAAATTATTTTGTCTCAATGTTTGAAGCACCCTAACAGAAAAATTATAGAATTTACTGATGGTCCTGAGTGGACGTTTAAAGATTTAAAAATAAAGTCTTTGCAGAAAGCTAGAATTTTAAAAAATTTAAACTTGAAAGCAGGAGATAGTCTTACTGTTATAATTGAAGACCCAAAGGAATTTATTTTATATTGGATAGCGTCTAATTTCATTGGAGTCATGTTTGTTGCTTTAAACACGGCGGTTAAGGGTAAAGGTTTATTGCATCAAATTAATACTTCAAAATCAAAACATGTAATAGTCGATAATTTATTTTTTGATGAAGTAAATGATTTAAAAAATAATAATAAGTTAGATGTAGAAATATTAAATTGTAGTGGATTAAAAAACAAAGAAATAATAAATGAAAATGAAGTAATATTTGGAAAGCTAAGTGATAATGTATGTAGCATGTTTACCAGTGGAACATCAGGACCATCTAAGGGTGTTATGATGCCAAATGCGCACTGCGTTTTATTTGCGATTGGAACAATTGAAAACTACGATTTAAAACACGACCATGTTTTTTATATTTCTCTTCCATTATTTCATGCAAATGGTCTATTTATGCAGCTTTTAGCCTGTATAATTACTGGTGCTAAAGCAATTATAAGAAACAGATTTTCTGCTTCTAATTGGCTAAAAGATATAAAAAAATATGACGTCACCCACACAAATATGCTAGGTGCAATAGCTGCATTCATAGTTGCTCAACCTCCATCTGAATATGATAAGGATCATAAGTTAGCCGTAATTGGATCAGCACCCTTACCAAGTGAACCTGAAAGAATTTTTAGAGAGAGATTTGGTGTCAAACAAGTCTTACCACTCTATGGAATGACTGAAGTCAACATCCCTATATATGGTTTGAAAAATGAAATAGGGAATGGAAAATGTGGAAAGGTTTACGAAAAATACTTTGAGGTTGAAATAAGAAACCCTGAAAATGATTCTAGAGTGAATGATGGTGAAGTCGGAGAGATAATGGTAAGACCAAAACAGCCGTTCGGCTTTATGTCTGGTTATATGGGTATGCCAGAAAAAACAATAGAAAGTTGGAGAAATTTTTGGTTTCATACTGGAGATGCAGGTATTAGAGATTCATCAGGTCATTTCACTTTTGTAGATAGGATAAAAGATTGTATTAGACGTAGAGGTGAAAATATTTCCTCTTATGAAGTAGAGCAGGCCTTTCTAGAAATTCCTTATATCACTGAAGCAGCTGCTTATGCAGTTTCGGCAGATGGTGGTGATGGAATGGAAGACGAAGTCATGGTAGCTTTAATGGCAAACAAAGATATTTCCATAAATTTTGTAGAATTATTAGCTTTGGCAAAAAGCAACTTAGCAAAATTTGCTATCCCTAAATATTTAAGAATTATGGAAGAATTTCCTAAAACTCAAACAGGTAAAATCCAAAAAAACAAGCTTAGAGAACAAGGCATTACTGTTGATACTTGGCAAAACATAAATATTTAATTATTATATAATATCATATCAGAGGGGATCAAAATGGCTAATGATGATTTTAAGGGTTGCTGGCCTGTAGCTCCAACTCCTTTCAAACCTAGTGGTGAAATTGATAAAGAGGGTATGAAAAGGGTCATTGACTGTATGGTTGATCAACAGGTTGACGGTATTTGTATATTGGCAAATTATTCTGAGCAATTTTTATTGTCTGATGAAGAAAGAGAAATTTTAACAAGACTATGTATAGAGCATATAGATGGCAGGGTTCCTGTTATTACAACGGTGAGTCATTTTTCGACTGATATAGCTTTTTCAAGAGCTAAATTAGTAAAAGAACTTGGTGGTGAAATGCTCATGATGATGCCACCCTATCATGGGGCTCTAATGAGAGGTTCTCCTCAGCAAACATTTGAACAATTTGCCAAAGTTGGTGAAGTAGGTGTCACTATTATGGTCCAAGATGCACCTTTATCTGGAATAGATTTACCTGTACCTCTTTTAATAAAGATGGCCAAAGAAATTGAAATGGTGAAATGTTTTAAAATTGAGTGTGCTCAAGCAGCTGCAAAATTAAGAGTTCTTGTAAATGAAGGCGGAGATTTTATAGAAGGACCTTTTGATGGAGAAGAAGGTATAACATTATTTGCAGATTTAGAAGCTGGAGCATCTGGAAATATGAGTTCAGCAATGATACCAGACTTAATAAGACCAATAGTTTTAGATTATCTTGGAGGAAACGCCCAAAAATCTGAAAATCAATATAATCATATATTACCATTAATTAATTATGAAAACAGACAATGTGGCTTTAGGGCTACAAAGGTGATTATGAAAGAAGGGGGTGTAATAAATTCTGATTTTTGTAGACATCCTATTCCGGATTTAGAAGAAAACACAAAAAAAGGTTTGATAAACTTAGTTAAAAATTATAACCCAATTGCCCTACAATGGGGTAAATAATGATTAAACTAGTAATTTTATTTTTAGTTGGAGGGATAGATGCCTTACACTCTGAATGATTTAGTTGTTGATATAAAAGAAATACTTGTCAATGACCAAATTCAAAATGGCTCAGATAAAATTTGTTACTTTGTTTCAAAAGCCTTAATGGATCAAAACTTTATAGCAGAAAACCTTCCTGATCGTTTAAATGGTGAGCCGCCTAGACAGATACTTTATGAAGACAACGATACAGGATTTTGTGTTTGTGGCCATGTATATGATACCGAGGCAATAGGAGCTCCTCACGATCATGGACCAAGTTGGGCAATTTATGGGCAAGCATCTGGTGAAACAGAAATGACAGATTGGGAGATTACTAACGATATATTTTCTGATGATATCATTTATGTTAAACCAAAAAAAACTTATACTATGAAAGCTGGTGATGTTCATTTTTATGATATTGGTCACGTTCACTCGCCGGTAAGGAAAGATCCTGTAAGGTTGCTTAGAATAGAAGGTGAAAATTTAGATAATATTAAGAGATCGAACATAAAAGTATCTTGAGAAAGAACATAATTTACCCAATATATTTTTATTTATTTTTAACCTGAGTATCTACAAATTTTCTAATTCTTTTAACTAAACCTGGTTTTGATGCAGACCTAACTAATGCTGCAAGATCGTTGTTTAAATCTTTATCATCTAAAGTCTCTGACATTAATTTAGATTTCGATTCATAATTAAGATTAAAGGCGTCTAAGCTTATTTCTTTAATCTTTGATTTCCAGTTACTTGCTTCACAAATACTTGTTAAAAAGCCACTTTTAAGGGCTTCATCGGAATTAAAAATTCTAGACGATTCAAGAAAATTTATAGCATTTTTTCTTCCAACCAATCTAGATAACCTTCTTGTGCCAAGCACTATTCCGAATTGCAATCCTGGCATACGAAAAGTTGTTTCTGGTGAAGCAACCCTGTGTTGACATGCAGAAACAATATCTGCGCCAGCACCAAAACACTTGCCATGAACAAGAGCTAGGCTACTAATGGGTAATTTATAAATCATTTGAAGTAATTCTTCAATTTTAACAAAACGATAAAGAAGGTCTGCATCACTTTCATTTTGGAGATTACTCAAGTCAAAGCCAGAAGAAAAAGCCCGTCCTTCGCCGCTAAAAATTAATAGTTTAATTTTTTTTTGGAGGGCTTCGATTATACCATCAGTCATAATTTGAATCATTTGAGAATTTAAGGCGTTGAGACGAGAAGGATTATTTAAACGGAACCAAGTTATATTTTCTTGATGTTCAATTATAATTGGAGTTGATTTTGTTTTCATAACTAATTTAACCATTCACAAATTACTTCCTCATTATGTTCACCAAGTTCAGGAGGCATTTTTAAATCTTTTGTTTCAACCCCCTCAATTGAAATAGGAAAAGCAACGCTGTATGTTTGGGAGCCATTTGGTAAAGTAATGGGTTTTACTATTTCCATATGTCTTATGTGTTTGTCTTTTAATATAGCTTCAAAATTATTAATAGGTGCACAAGGAACTTTTCTTTTGTCCATTTCTCTCAACCAATGTTTCACATTATGTTTAATAAACATTTTCGTAAGTATTTTTGACAACTCATCTTGATTTTTAGCTCGATCAGATTGTGTTTTAAAACGGGTGTCATTCTTAAGATATTCCATTTCAACAGCTTCGCAAACTTCAAACCAAAGCTTATCGTTTCCTGCTGCAATCACAAAAAAAGCGTCAGACGCTTTAAATGCTTGATATGGAGCATTTCTAGAGTGAGCAGACCCAAGCTTTTCTGGTGCTTTTTTATTTCCAAAATATTCACTTGTTTGAAGAGCAGATATTCCTAAAAGGCTGCCAATCATAGAGCAATCTATGTGTGTTCCTTCACCACTTTGTTCAACTCTTCTGAGCATAGCCATAATTGTATAACTAGCATACAAACCTGTACAAAAATCACCTATTGGAACTCCGCATTTAACTGGAGAAGTATCTTTTTCTCCAGTAACGCTCATTATCCCAGATATGGCCTGAACCGTTACATCAAAAGCCCCTTTATCTGAATAAGGACCTGTCTGACCATAACCAGAAATAGAACAATATATTAACTTTTTGTTAATTTTTTTTAAATCGTCATAACCAAGGCTAAGTTTTTTCAAAACACCTGGACGATAATTTTCAATTAATATTGTTGCCTTGGAAATAAGTCTTTTTAGTAGACTTACATCAGAAGGATCCTTTATATTAAGAGCTACGCTCCTTTTATTACGGTTAATTGATGCAAAGTTTTCACTGTAAGCTTCATTGTTTTTTTGTTGAGAAATATTTAATGGAGGCCATTGTCTCATTCCATCACCACCTTTTGGGTTTTCAATTTTTATAACATCTGCGCCAAGATCTGCTAATAATGAAGATGCAAAAGGGCCGGCTGCAATTTGACCAAGTTCTATTACACGAATACCTGATAAAGGTTTTCCATTATCTTTAAACATTATCAGCTTTCAGCATTTATATTTCCAATTTTAAAAAAATTAATTTCTTGTTTATCCATTTTGTCTAACAGATCTATTTCCCATTTCAAATATTGCCTGGCGTGATCTTTATTCCCCTCATGACGCATGTAGGTATGAAAGTTAAAGTCTATAAACTTTTTGTCTAATTGAATTATGTTTTGATCGAAACATTCAGGGTATTTAAAAATTTCTTCCTTATTCCAATGATATACTTTGATTTGAATTTCCGGATATATCTCTTTGAGATCCTTAACAATCAGACTTACCTTGTATATGTCGTCGAAAACTATAATTATATTTTTAATCACGTTATATATGTTTTGTTTAAGAACTGATCTATTTAACCAAATAGAATTTTTCAGCCTTAATTTGCAATAATCAATACTTTTACGGATATCAAAAATAATACCTGTATCTGAAGTTTTTATATCATTCAAACTTATATGAGTAACTGATATATTCTTGAGTTTAATGTAATTTTTTATATTTAATGTACTTATTTCTGTTTCTATGCCCCTAAAAACATAACACTCAAAATTCATTTTTTTAAGCCAGAGTGCTGTTGTTCCAGCTCTTACAAGATCACCCTCATCAAAAAGTATTATTCGTGACTTTAATACTCCAACATAATTATCTGTAGCCTGAACCAGTTGACCCCCAGGGACATTTCTAATTCCTGTGACAGATTTTATAGGAGATAAATTTGTTTTTACGTTAAAAATATAAGTAGATCTTGTTTCATCCTCTATTAAATCTTTAACTTTTGGTAAATCAATAACTTTTATATGATTTTTATCTAACAAATTTGAAATTTCACTTTTTAGTTTTTCTTTTTCTTTATCTTTAGGAGTAATATCGAGAAAATTTGTTTTGTTATTTTCTAATTTTAAGTCAGACAAAACCCAACCCTGAGTTCCATTTTCTAAGGCGTAGACTTTATTTTTTATACCAAAATTTATTAATGTTTGGGCCCCAATAATTGATCTTGTTCTGCCTGCACAATTTATAATTATGTCAGTCTTTGGGCTTTTGATTATTGATGAAATTTTATATGGTATTTCGGCATTAGGGCAACAAATACTTTCTGGAATACTCATTTTATTATACTCTTCAAATGGTCGCCCATCTAATATGATTATATCTTCTTTTTTATTCTGTTTTTGTAATAATTCTTTGGGTGTAATTGAAGGGGTCCGAAACTTGTGTTCAACTAACTCACCAAAACTTTTACTAGGAACATTAATGCCATCAAATAATTTGAACTTGGCTCCCAACCAACCTTTAACACCTTCTTTTAAAATTAAAATTTTAGAATAGCCTAAAGCCTTTGCTTGTTTATAGGCTAACTCTGATATTCCATTGTTATCATCAAATAAGACAAGACGAACATTTTTATTTGGGAGAAGTCTTTCTATGTTGATTTCAAAAGTACTAAATGGAATTGAGATAGAAAAAAAAGGATGACCTTCAGCATGTTGGCCAATTTCTCTCACATCAATAAAAGCAATTTCATCATCATCCGAAATCCAAGACTTAACTGTTTTTGCATCTACAGTATTATCCATTTAAATAACTCAATCATTAGTTTAATCTTAACAATATTAAAAATTAATATAAGATTTTTAACATGTTAAGTCAAAAGGGGTGGACTATGAAAGAATATAATGTGGGAGACGTAGTTTCAGAATTTTTATATCAGATAGGTGTGAAAAATGTTTTTGGTGTGGTTTCAGTCCATAACATACCTATGCTAGATGCTATTGGTAGAAGAAACTATATACAAATGATACCTGCAAGAGGTGAAATGGGCGCAGGTCACATGGCAGATGGTTATGCAAGAGCTACAAATGGTCTAGGAGTTGTCTTTACTAGTACTGGACCTGGGGCAGCAAATATAGCAGGAGCTTTAGTTGAGTCGCGATTTGCGGGTTCTGCAGTACTTCATTTTACTGGCCAAACGGCAACAGAAAATTTAGATAAAAAGCAAGGAACAGTTCACGATGTTCCTGATCAGTTGGGTATGTTGAAATCTATTTCAAAGAAAGCAATTAGAATAAGCAAACCAGAAGACGTTATTACAAAATTAATGGAAGCAACTTCTGCCGCTCTAACTCCTCCAATGGGACCTGTGTCTGTTGAAATACCAATAGATATTCAAAGGACTATTATTGAAAGGCCATCAGAATTAGATCAAATTAAATTGCCAAGCATAAATTTACAAATAGGTGATATTTCATCTTTAGATAAGATAGAGGACATAGTAAAAAAATCTAAAAGAAAAATACTTTGGGTAGGTAATGGGGCAAAATTTGCAAAAGATGAAGTAGAAAAATTTATTGATATTGGCTTTGCAGTTGTTACTAGCACATTAGGAAGAGGTGTTGTTCCTGAAAGTAATAAAATGAGTATGGGTGCTTTTAATGCTGTACCTCTAATAGAAGATTTTTATAAAACACTTGATTTAATGATAGTTGTTGGAAGTAGATTAAGAGGACACGAAACTAGAGATATGTCTTTAAAACTTCCGGACAATATTATTCAAATTGACATTGATCCTGATGCAGAAAATAGAACATACAAAACTAACCTTTTTCATTGTGGTGACGCAAAAATGGTTTTGGGAGAACTTGCTAATAGACTATCAAACACTATCCTTGTCGATGATGACTGGAGAAATGAAGTTTCAGAACTAAAAAACAAAATTTTAGAATCTTATAAAAATAATCTTGGTGCTTACAAGGACTTTCCAGAAATTATCAGAAGAGTACTTCCTGAAAATGGAAGATGGGTCAGAGACGTAACGATTTCTAATAGTATGTGGGGCAATCGTTCTATGCAAATTAATAAACCAGAACAAAACATTTATCCTGTTGGAGCAGCAATTGGACCTGGAATGGCTCTTGCTATTGGAGCGTCTGTTGGTATTAATGGAGAAAAAACCATTGCAATGTGCGGTGATGGAGGTTTTATGTTAAATCTTCCTGATTTGTGGACAGCTGCTGAAACTAATTGTGATGTAGTTTTTTTAGTGATGAACGACCTGGGATATGGTGTTATAAAACACATTCAAGAAAGCATGTATGGTGGAAGAAAATTTTATGCAGATTTGATAGGTCCAAATTTTGAAGATTTAGCCAAAGTTGCAAAAATGAAATATAAGAGAATTGATAATGCTAATGAGCTAGAAAAAACGTTAGATGAAGCTATAAAATTTACTGGCCCAGTTTTAGTAGAAGTAAATGTTCACGCAGTAGGAGAAATGCCTCGTTACTTTGCTCCACCCCCTCATGCTTTGAAGGATTGAAATGTTTGAAATGCCAGGAGAACTTTCAGAGTTCACAATATACTTCTTAATATTTGCGAGTATGGTGACCTCTTTTATAAGTTCTGCTTTTGGAATTGGTGGTGGAGCTATCCTAATAGGTTTGTTAGCCATTAAACTCCCACCTTTTGCTTTGTTACCAATACACGGCATTGTTCAAATAGGATCTAATTTCGGTCGAACCCTTATATTTCTAAAAGATGTAAAGAGGGACGTGTTAGTTCCTTTTAGTATAGGAACTGTTCTAGGATCTTTTATTGGTGGAACATTCTTTATACAAATAGAGCCTTGGTTACTTCAATTAATTGTTGCTTTATTTATTCTTTGGTCTGTTTTTGGAAAAATTCCGGCTATTGGTGCAACTCACGTAGTTTTTGGTGGAATGTTTTCTGGTTTTTTTACAATGTTTTTTGGTGCTTCGGGAACTTTAGTAGCAGGCATGGTAAAGACTATGAAATTAGAGCCAGTAAAACATACGGCTACTCACTCAGCATTAATGACGATACAACATTTGATAAAGGTAGTAATATTTGGTTTTGTAGGCTTTGTTTACGCTGATTACTTTCTTCTCATTACTGCAATGATTGTGAGTGGTTTTGTAGGAACAGTAATCGGTAAAAAAATTTTAATAAACTTTGGTAAAAAATATTTTAAATTAGTACTTAATATTATTCTGACTCTAATAGCATTAAACCTTACATGGAACGCAATTAAAATGAGTGGCTATTTAATAAGTATTTAGTCTTTGTGTTTAATTATTAAACTATATAAATAAGGACCACAAAGACCTAAGAATGCCAGTATTAAAAAAAATGCAGCAAGTGGTTGAGCAAATATCATCCACCACTGACCGTCATACATTTTTAGAGAATGTTGAAGGTTTGTTTCTACCATTTCTCCTAAAATCAAACCCACAGCGATAGGAGCAACTGCAAAGCCATGTCTTCTTGCAAAAAATCCAATCACACCAAAAATAAGAGCTATCCAAACATCAATTAAAGATTGTGATAGAGCGTATGCTCCTATTACTGATAAAGCAAAAACTATAGGCCATAATATTGAGATTGGAACCAGAGAAACTCGTGCAAAGAGTCTTGCAGCATAAAGACCCATAGCCATAAACATCAGGTTTGCTAAAAGCATTGATCCAAAAATTTGATATACTTTTTCAACTTGTTCAGTAAACAAGTAAGCTCCCGGTCTGAGCCCATGAACCATTAGACCAACTAAAATAATCGCAGTTGTGCCACTACCAGGTATTCCTAGTACCATTGTTGGCACCATTGCGCCTCCAGTTGCAGCGTTATTAGCTGCCTCAGCCCCAGCTATTCCTTCAATAGATCCTTTTCCAAACTCTTCTTTGTTTTTAGACCATCTTTTTGCTTCTGAGTAACCAATCATTGAGGCGACTGTAGCCCCTTCTGCTGGAAGAACGCCAATAAAGGTTCCTATACCGCACGACCTCAAAATAGTTTTCCAAATTCTTTTATAGTCTTCTTTTGTAGGTAACTTAACAGCTTTTAAAGCCACTGTTTCAACAATTTTATTTACCATTTTTGATTGAACCAGCAATTCTGAAATAGCAAAAAGTCCTATGAAAACTGGAACGAAGGATAGACCCTCATATAAATCATAATTTCCAAACATAAATCGTTCTATTGCTGTTACTCTTTCGGCACCAATAGTTGAAAGCCAAACACCAAATATACCACCAATTAGGTTCTTAACAGCACCGCCTGCACTGATGCTTGCAAGCATAGAAAGTCCAAAAATTGTTAATGCAAAATATTCTGGTGGACGAAATTCATAAGCAACCCTGGCTAATAACGGTGCTGCAATACATAAGACAATAACTGAAAACACGCCACCAACTGTGCTAGATACTACAGCAATTCCAAGAGCTCTTCCCGCTTCACCTTTTTGTGCTAATGGATATCCATCAAAGGTTGTGGCAGCAGCAGCTGAAGTTCCGGGGGTATTAATTAAAATAGCGGTTATAGATCCAGCAAAGGTTGCTGATACATAAATTGTTGACAAGACAGCAATAGCCTGAACAGGTTCCATAGTAAGAGTGAAAGGTAGTAATAATGCTGCGCCTGTAGTCGCACCAAGACCTGGTAATACTCCTATTATTACACCTAAAACAGTTGTAGCAAAAATTAATCCTAATAAGTAGGGGTCAGTAAATACCGAACCCATAGCAGAAAGTGCTTCAATCATAACCTTTACACCTAACCATAATAAATGTTTGTCAGCCAACCTCTAGGAAATCTTACTTGTAAGACGTAATCAAAAAGGAGAAATACTGAAAGAGGTGTTGCAATTGCGTTTACAAGAGAAATCCATACTTTTTTTTGTCCCCAAGTTAAACCCATTAAAAACATTACTGTTGGAATAGCAACAAACATATCTCCACTTACTTTAACCAAAATATAAAATATTAAAAAAAGTAACATGCTGGACCATGTCGGAAATTTTTCAAGTTCTACTTCTTTTGGGTAAGTTTTATAGAATTGTAAAGAAAGGATCCCAACGAGCATTAAATTAATTACCATTAAAAAAATAGGAAATGACCTTGCTTGCATACTATCACCAACAATCATTTCTGGAGAAGTCTCTAACTGTAATGATAAGTATATTACTACAAATGAGAATAGAGTTAGAAACAACGGAATTATATATAATTTTTTTTTCATAACAAAGCTTTCAGATGCCCCAATTAAGGGGCATCTAAACTGTTCAAATTTATTTAAGTAATCCCATAGCTTTTAAAGCAGGTCCAAATTCACCAACCATGAATTTGATTTGCTTTCCCCAAGGACCAGAAGGTTGTGGAGAAGTGTTATCTAATCCAGAATTAGCAAGATAAGCTTGATACATTGAATGTTTCATTGCTTTTGATAGACCTTTTTCCATTTCAGCCACTCTTGCTGGATCAACACCCTTATGTGTTACAAAGCCTCTAGTAGTTGATAAAACAAGATCAATACCCATTGATTTAGCTGTTTTAGCCTTAGGTATTGGCGCCATAGCATTTTCGCCTAAAATAACTAAAGGACATAAGTCACCAGCATCAATTGGACCACCGGCTTCAGATAAATTTAAAACTCCAACGTCAACAGCACCAGCTACAACTTGAGTAGCAAGTTCTCCTCCACCTTTGAAAGGAATATACTTAGGCATTGGTTGTCCAAGCTTTTTTGCAAACAAGAATGCAGTAATATGGTCAATTGTACCTGTATGAGTTCCACCAAATGCAATTTTATCACCTTTTTTCATTCCAGCAACAAACGCTTCAGGAGTTTTGTATGGGCTAGTTTTACAATTTACCATTAGTATTTGTGGATCATTTGTACCTCTAGCTATAGGAGCCATGTCTTCAACTTTTAACTTTGTTTTCCCCATAGCCATTGTAATTGCATGACCAACAGTAAAAGTTAAAATAGTGTTTCCATCAGCAGGTCTTGTCATAAAATAATTCATAGCGGCAGCTCCACCGCCACCTCTTTTATTAACAACAACCATATCTTGCTTTAAAACTCTTCTAGAACGAAGCATCATCATTCTTGAGTTAACATCAGTACCACCACCTGCACCTGCATGAGTTACAACTTCAATAGCAGGTTTTTTGGCAGCTAAAGATGGACCTGTAGTAAAAGCAATTGCTGAAACTATTGCAGCTAATCCAGTACCAACTTTAAAAAGTGTAGTAGATTTAATCATTTAATTTCCTCCATAATGATTAACCAGCATATGCTGGAAGTTTAATGTTATAATAACATTAGTAGTTAAGAATAAAATATTCTTATCCCCATTTAAAATCGTATGTAATTTGAAGTTATTCAAAATACTTATCAAATGAATATCTGATTATTACGAAATAAGAATATGAGTCAAGTATAACAGAGGTTATATAATGAGTTATTGTTTAATTAGTTAATTAAAACAACTTATTTGTTTTTATCATTAGAGTTTTTTTTGAAGTTGGGGCTCATAGTAGTTCTGTAAATTTCTATTGTCTCAGTCCTAGTATAAATTTTCTTTTCATCGTGCATAAGAAAGTTATCAATTTCAGGAGCAGCACTTGCCAATTGAAAAATTACAGAAATTATTGAGAGAGGTTCCAATTTAAAACTCCTTGTTTATAAAAAATTTGCAAACATTATGCCATTCAAAGAACAAAATTTAGGATAATTAAAGTAAATCATTGAAAATTTGAAAAATTATAATAAGTAATAGTTTTCAACAACGATCAAACAAAGAACTATAATTTATATGGAAAATTTTGAATTAATCGAAAAATATAATGCCTCTGATATTTCTATACCCAAGAATATGGTTGGTTGGATGAGATCTAATCATGCAGGTGAGACAGGTGCTGTTTGGATATACCTAGGTGCTAAGTGTATTTTTTGGAATAAAAAAATTAAGTTAATGTCAAAAGAACATTATCAAACGGAAAAAAATCATTTAATTATTATGAACCACCTATTATATAATAAAAGTAAAAGTAAACTTTTAATTTTATGGAGAATTCTAGGGTTTAGTTTGGGATTTATTTCGGCCTTGTTAGGTTATAGATTTTTTTGTGTCACTATACAATCAGTTGAGAGCTTTGTAGAACAACATTATCGAGAGCAAATAGAATTTTTATATAAAAAATCAATTTCTTTTGATCTCTTAAAAGTTTTAGAAATGTGTTGTGACGAAGAAGTTGAGCATCAAAATGATGCCAAAATGCAGAAGGGATTAGATAAAAACAGTTTTTTTGAAAATATGTGGTCTACTTTAATTGGCTCGGGATCTAATGTTGCAGTAAATGTTTCTAAATTAATATAGGTTTAAAAAATGAATTTAACTAAAGTTTTTTATGATGGTAAATGTGGCCTTTGTAGTAAGGAAATTAATTACTATAAAAAAATAGCTCCAAAGAATATTTTTGAATGGTATGATATTGCAACTAAACCAGATGATTTAAAGCTTATTAAAGTATCTCAATATGATGCTTTAATGTTTTTACATGCGAAAGACCAAAACGCTGATGTGAAGATAGGTGTTGACGCTTTTATTTTGATTTGGAGTAAATTAAGATTTTGGAATATATTGTCTGTTTTTGTAAGTCTTCCTGTCATTTATTCATTAGCCAAAATTACATATAACATTTTTGCTGGTTATAGATTTAAAAAATTATCTCATTGTCAGGCAGCAAGTCAGGAAGTGTCAAAATAAAATGATAAAATGGGTAAAAAAGAAACTTAAAAAACCAGATATCAATCTTTCAAAAAAAGAAACTCGCTTAGAGCAAATGAAAAAAAATCCTTATAAAAGAGTAGACAGTGAAAATATGACCGAGATTGAAAAAATGGATAAAGGCTTTAATGGTAAGACTTTTTCTATTAATGGAATGGATATAGATTTTTAAATCATCTAGCTAAAACATTTTTATTACTTTGCCTTTAATTGAATAATTATGTATTTTTTGATTCTTATTTTAAAGGTTAACTAGGGGGGTAAAAGATGAGAAAGTTTACAACTACTTTAGGAGCGCTATTGGTAATGGCGACTTCCTCAACATTTGCTGATGGACATAAGGTAAAAGTTGGAATGATAACTACATTATCAGGTGGAGGTTCCGGTTTAGGTATTGATGTTAGAGATGGTTTTATGCTCGCTGTAAAAGGCAACAAAAATATTTCGGTAATAACTAAAGATGATCAACGTAAGCCAGACATTGCAGTTCAATTAGCAGATAAAATGATTCAGTCAGACAAAGTAGATGTTCTTACTGGAATTATATGGTCTAATTTGGCAATGGCAGTTGTACCGGCCACTGTAAATCAAGGTAAGTTTTATTTATCACCCAATGCTGGTCCATCCAAACTAGCGGGAAAGGGTTGTCATAAAAATTATTTTAATGTGGCTTGGCAAAATGATAATTTACACGAAGCAGCAGGTGGTTATGCAAATTCTGCTGGTTTCAAAAATTCTTTTATTCTTGCTCCTAATTATCCAGCAGGTAAAGATGCTCTTACAGGGTATAAAAGATTTTTTAAAGGCAAGTTAGCTGGTGAAATTTATACCAAGTTAGGACAAAAGGATTATGCAGCAGAGATTGCACAAATAAGAGCTTCAGGTGCAGATAGTGTGTTTTTCTTTCTTCCAGGTGGGATGGGGATTGGTTTCATGAAGCAATTTTCCCAATCAGGTATTAAACTTCCTGTAGTTGGTCCTGCATTTTCCTTTGATCAAGGTATATTGAAAGCTGTTGGAGACGCAGCATTGGGTGTTAAAAACACCTCTCAATGGTCAAAAGATATAGATAACGGTGCTAACAAGAAATTTGTAAGTGACTTTAAAAATGAATACGGAAGACTTCCTTCATTATATGCTTCTCAAGGTTATGACACTGGTAAACTTTTGATATCAGCAATGTCCAAGGCTAAAATTAAAGATATGGATAAATTTAGAGACGCTCTAAGAAAGGCAGATTTTTCATCTACTAGAGGTAAATTTAGTTTTGACACAAATCATCATCCAATTCAGGATATTTATGTTCGTGAAGTGATTAAAGAAGGTAAAACTCTTACTAATAAAATCGTTTCAGTCGGACTAAAAGATCATTCAAATGCATATGTTTCTGATTGTAAGATGTAAATAAAATGTCTAGGTGATTTCTTAATGAAATCACCTAATACGAATAATCCCTAAATGACGCTTATATTATTTTTTGAACAGCTTTTGAACGGTATACAATTTGGAACTATGTTGTTTCTTATGTCTGCTGGTTTGACATTGATTTTTGGTGTAATGGGTCTAATAAATTTGGCCCACGGATCCTTTTATATGATTGGAGCTTTTAGTGCTGCATTAATTGCAGCATTAACTGAATCTTTCTGGTTAGCTTTATTAGCAAGTCTTGCAGGAGCAGCAATTGCAGGTGTTTTAATAGAAATTATAATTATAAGACGTTTGTACAGACGGGACCATTTAGACCAGGTTTTGGCGACTTTTGCTCTAATATTGTTACTTTCAGAAGGAGTTAGGTGGTGTTTTGGAGCATTTCCTTTATACCTAAATATCCCAAATATACTTAATGGTACAGTGCCTATCTTTGATAATATAATTTATTCTAAATATAGATTGTTTATAATATTCATGGGTTTTCTAATTGCCTTAGGTCTCTATATTCTAATAACAAAGACACGTTTGGGTATTCGTATTAGAGCTGGGCAAAATGATCGTCAAATGATATCAGCCCTAGGTGTTGATATCTCAAAACTTTACACAATTGTGTTTGCAATAGGAGCGTCACTTGCAGGGTTGGCGGGTGCAATGATTGGAGCTATTCAATCAGTTGAGGTAGGAATGGGTGAGCCAATTTTAATCTTAGCTTTTGTTGTTATAGTAATTGGTGGAATAGGATCAATTAAAGGTGCTCTTGTAGGCTCTATATTAGTGGGTGTTACAGACACTATTGGACGCATTTTTTTACCGGAGTTATTAAAACTATTCATGGAACCATCAAACGCAACTTCGGTAGGGTCTTCAATTGGATCAATGTTAATATATATTCTTATGGCACTTGTATTAATTATAAAACCATCTGGATTGTTTGGAAAAAGTTAACATGATTATTGAAAAATTTTTTAATAAATGGATTATGTTTTTCCTCATACTTATACCTTCCTGTGGTGTTATTTTTGATGAACCTTATTTCATAACCTTGGCAACAAAAGTTGTTATTCTTGGTATTGCGGGTATTGGTTTAAATTTAGCACTTGGTTATTGCGGTCTTATTTCCCTTGGCCACGCTGCTTTTTTTGGGATTGGTGGCTACATTACAGGAATATTATCTTTTCACGCACTAAATGACGAGGTGTTATTTAGCTGGCCTTTGGCTGTTTCTGGTAGTTCTGAAATGCTAATTATTTGGCCAATAGCAATTTTAGTAAGTGCGTTATTTTCTTTTATAATAGGTCTACTGTCTTTAAGAACTAGTGGCGTTTATTTTATTATGATTACTTTAGCATTTGCACAGATGTTATATTTTTTTTCAATTAGTTGGCCTAATTATGGTGGTGAAGACGGCCTTTCAATATATATGAGAAATTCCTTTCCTATGGTTAATACAATGGATCCCCTAAGTTTTTATGTAATTTCTCTATTTTGGTTATTATTTTCTATTTTTATCTCATTGAGATTAATCAATTCTCCCTTTGGTATGTCGTTTCAGGCAATTAAACAAAATGAAGAGAGAGTTAAATCAGTGGGAATAGAAACATTCAAAGTAAAATTGTTAGTTTTTGTTATTTCTGGAACAATTACAGGCTTAGCTGGGTCGCTTTATACTGATTTAAATAGATTTGTGAGTCCAACTGTTCTTGACTGGCATACTTCTGGAGAAATAATGGTATTTGTCATACTTGGCGGAATGGCTAGACTTTATGGTCCTTTAGTCGGAGCGGCTTTTTTCATTGCACTAGAGCAAACCCTTGGATCATATACAGAGAACTGGCAATTTTGGTTAGGTTTAATCCTTATTTTAGTAATACTATATGCACGATCAGGAATTTTAGGTTTGTTTGATAAGAAGTTAAGACATGAAAAATAAAATTTTAAATATAAAAAATTTATCAAAATCTTATGGAGCATTTAAGGTTACAGATGAAATAGCCATCGACTTAAATTTTGACGAAATTCATGCTTTAATTGGACCAAACGGAGCGGGAAAATCAACGTTAATCAAACAAATTGTAGGAAGTGTTAAGCATGACATAGGCTCAATTGTTTTGGATCAAGAAGATATAACTGATCTTAATGATGTTGAACGAGCAAAAATAGGTATATCTAGAACTTTTCAAGTTTCGTCAATTATCCCAAAATTTAGTGCCTTAGATAATATAATTTTATCGCTTCTTGATAAATCCAAAGAAACATTTCAAATATTTAAAAGTATAAGAAAAAATAAAGAATTAGATGCTAAAGCTAAAAAAATTCTCAGGGAGATTGAGCTATTTGATAAGAGCCATATTTTGGCCTCTGAACTTAGTCATGGTGATAGAAGAAAGCTAGAGGTTGGGTTAGCACTTGCTATGGATCCTAAGGTATTTTTGTTCGACGAACCTATGGCAGGTCTAGATGAAAGTGGAACGAAAATGATGATAAACCTATTTAAAAAAATTAAAACTAATTCACCTATTTTATTGATTGAACATGATATGGATGCAGTTTTTGCTCTAGCTGACAGAGTTTCTGTAATTAACTATGGAAAAATAGTAGCAACTGGAACAGCTGACCAAATAAAATCTAACGTCCTAGTTCGTGATGTGTATTTAGGTTATGAAATTTAATGAATAAACTTTTGAAAGTAAAATCGCTTAAATCTTGGTATGGAGCTAGTCAAGCTCTTTTTGATGTTAATTTAGAAATAAATCAAGGTGAAATTGTTGCCTTGCTCGGCAGAAATGGAATGGGGAAGTCAACTACTATTAAAGCCATTTGTGGTTTGATAAATAAATATGAAGGTGAAATTAATTTTAATGAAATCTCACTTATAAAACGACCTAGTTATAAAATTGCTCAATTAGGAATAGGTTTAGTTCCTGAGGGACGAAGGGCTTTTTCTAATTTATCAGTTAAAGAGAATCTTGTCGCTACAGCTGTTGATGGAGAGTGGGATTTAGGTGCGATTTACAATTTATTTCCAAGATTGGAAGAAAGAAAACATCAAATAGCTTTTTCATTATCAGGAGGAGAACAACAAATGTTAGTAATTGGAAGGGCTTTAATGACCAATCCAAAATTATTAATTTTAGACGAAGCAACTGAGGGTCTGTCACCGACTATTAGATCAGAGATCTGGAAAGTAATAGAAGTTTTAAAGGACAAATCAGCATCAATTTTAATTGTTGATAAATCGTTAAAGCAATTATTAGATTTAGCAGATAATTTTTTTATACTTGAGAAAGGGAGGACTGTATGGAACGGACCTTCAACTCAGCTTACAAGTAAAATTGCCCAAGAATTCTTGGGAGTGTGATTAGAGATAGTCTTTAAAATTATCTAAAACATTAACATGGGCGTTTCCTCCAACTGCAGTAACAATTGCACCCATTTCATTGAATTCCTTACTCATTTTTTGCCAATTTTTTCTTCCTTTGTCGAAATGTGATTTAGAAATCCAGTACTTTACGTATAACAAATCATTATCTGAAATATCAACAGTTGTTTCTTTTAGAAGTCCAACCTCCATTTGTTCGGAAGTAACTTGTCTATTTAATAGTTTAAATGCTTTTTTCGCAGTTTGGTTTGGACATTTTATTGTGACAATACGTAGATACATATATATATGATTTTTCTTAAATAATTAAAATCTATATAAAGATTTAAATATAGGTTTTAATTATAATCAAGTTTAATTACATATATTTTTTATACTAGTTTTCAATTTTTGACAAATTTCGTTCATTTCATTTTCATTAATGATAAATGGTGGTGCAATTAAAATATGGTCGCCAATTGTACCATCTACCGTTCCCTGCGTAGGATAGCAAATTAAACCTAAATCAAGAGCCCTTTTTTTAATTTTGCCTGCAATATTAAAGTTTTTTGGAAAAGGCTCTTTAGTTTCTCTGTTTTGGACTAATTCTACAGCCCTAAACAAACCTCTGCCTCTTATATCACCAATATACTTATTTTGGCCAAGTGTGACCTCTAGGCTTTTCTGTAAATATTCTCCTTTTTTTCTTACCTTTTCAAAAAAGTTTTCTTTGATTAATTTATTTACAACGGCTAATGACGCGGCGCATGCAATGGGATGACCAAGGTAGGTATGTCCATGTTGAAAAAAACCACTTCCAAGGTTTATAGCGTCATTAATAAAATTTTGACACATCATAGCAGCTATAGGTTGATATCCAGCTCCTAAACCTTTGGCAATAGTTATTATATCAGGAACAATTTTTTCTTCATCACACGCAAAGAGTGGTCCGGTTCTTCCCATGCCGCACATGACTTCATCCAAAATTAACAAAACATTATACTTAGTGCAAATTTCTCTTATACGCTTAAAATATCCTTTAACAGGTGTTAAGGCACCAGCTGTTGCTCCAACAACTGTTTCTGCAATAAACGCCATAACATTGTCTGGACCCAATCGAATTATTTCGTCTTCTAATTCGTTAGCTACTCTTAAACCATATTGAATTTCACTTTCGTTTGCATCCTGAAATCTATATTTATAACAAGGTGAAATCAAACTAGTTTCTATAAGTAAATCTTCAAATAAAGATCTTCTTTGTATATTACCTCCAACTGCTAACGCTCCTAATGTATTACCATGATAACTCTGTTTTCTTGAGATAACCTTGTGCTTTTTTGGTTTCCCAATTTCATTAAAATATTGCTTTGCTAATTTTAGTGAAGCTTCAATAGCCTCTGATCCACTTGAAACAAAATAAACTTTGTCTAATCCTGTTGGTGAGTTTGTTGATAATAATTTTGCAAGTTCTTCTGCAGGTTCATTAGTAAAAAAAGATGTGTGAGCAAAGGCCAATTTCTCAGCTTGCTTGATTATTGCATCATTGATTGTTTGGTCTGAATGACCTAAGCATGAAACAGCTGCCCCGCATGAACCGTCAAGATATTTTTTACCGTTTTTGTCAATAATATAGCACCCATCACCGTAAGCAGCCATTGGGAGTTCATAGCTAGTATGTCGAGGTAAAATATTGCTGTTTTCCATATTTATTAATTTTTAATTAAAATGAAGTTTCACCAAAATCTTGAGTAACTGCACCAACAAAGTGTACGGTTTTGGGAGCAAGTGTCTTTACATATTTCGCTATATTTTCTTCGATTAACTTTTCAATTTTTTTCATAGATTCATTATCTGGAAATTCCCACAAAACTACGCTCACATTAGGTGTTTGAGGATTTTTCATCGCTCTAAATCTAACACCTTTAACTTCTTGAAGTAAGTTAGGCCATCGTGTTTCTAATATGGATTCAAATAATTCACAATCTTCAGTAGATGGAAAGGTTCTTACAAAGATTTTAATTAACATTCTTACCTCAATATATTAATTTTTATTTAAATTATTACATATTTTAGTTTTGTATATTATGTTTATTTTTGCAAATAGTTAAATTTTTTAATGGATTAAATTAATGATTGAAATATTAACCAGGACAGATGTGCTTTTAAGGGCTTTAAAAATGGCATCTATAGTTGGGGTAGTGTTAGCTATAATTAATCATGGGGATCATATATTTTTTGGTACGATGACTTTTATAAATTGGATAAAAGTTATAATAACATTTTGTGTTCCTTTTTGTGTGTCAACAATTTCCTCAGTACTTGCAATTAGAAGAGAACAAAATATTTCCCATTAAGATAAAACTAAAGATAATTAGATTCTTAAAGATTTATTTAAAGGTTTTTAGTCTTAGTATTCTTTTTATTAACTTTTCAGCTTTCGCGTCCCAAGAAAATTATTTTTATGAAGTTCAATTTGGCAATTTAATTGTTGGACAAGCAGAAATTTCTATTAACTCAAGTAATAAAAAAATTGAACTGAATTCTAAATCTAAAACTGCTGGTTTTTTAAATGTTTTTTACAAATATGTAGGTGAGTTAAATTCATCTTCAATAAAAAAAGGTAATACTTGGATTCCAAATAAATTTTCAGCTAATGGTATTTTTAATAATAAGGCGCGCTCCTCTGACTTGGAATGGGGAGTAAATAATCCAGTAAATTACAAAAATATTCCTATTATAAATTTAAAAAAATTTCATCCTATAGATAAAGAAAGTTTAATTAACGTAATAGACCCCATAACCGCCTTTTTAAACGTAATTGAAAGAGTAAGATTTGAGAATAAATGTGATACAAGCTTTAAAATCTTTGATGGTAGACGAAGGTATGATCTTAAAACAAGAACTTTAGGAAATAGCTTTATTGAAAATGATAGGCCTAAATCTTATAAAGGAGACGTTTTGATTTGTGGCTTAAAGATCTTGCCTTTGGGAGGTCATAGGTTGAAAACTAAATGGAAACCAATAGACGATAAATTCACTGATTTTAAACTTTTTTTTGGAAGAACTGTCTCTGGACGAATTTTACCAGTAAGAATGAATTTAGAAAGATGGTTTGGAACTATAACTGTTCGTCTACTACAAAAGCGTTCCTAATCCTATGAAATTAGGTTTAATAGGACATAACATAGCAACATCTCAAGCTCCTGATATTCACAAACGTTTAGGAGATTTATTTGGAGTTTCTGTTAGCTATGAGTTGTTTGACTTAAAATCAATAAAAGAAAGCAATCTCCCTGACTTAATAAAAGAGTTAAAAATGAGTGGCTTTAGTGGCGTAAATATTACTTTTCCTTTCAAAGAAAAAGTAATTAAATTTGCAGATAAAGTTTCCGAAAGTGCCTTAAATATAAAATCAGCAAACACATTAATTTTAAAAAAAAATATTGTTGCTCACAATACAGATTACTCTGGTTTCATGAAAAGTTATGATTTTCATTTCAAAAAAAAGAAACCAGGGAAAATTCTTATTATTGGAGTTGGTGGGGTCGGAAGAGCTATCTCCTTTGCATTATCCTCACTAGGAGTTTTAGAACTTTATATATTAGATACTGACAATCTAAAAGGAGAGCAACTACTCAGAGAATTAGAAAAACTGAAAATAAATTGTAAATTACTTAATCATAAAAAATTAGAGAGCGCTATATCAAGTTTCGATGGAATAATAAACTGTACTCCTTTGGGTCATTTTGATTTTCCTGGTTGTTCATTAGGCAATTTAGAAATTAAAAATTATCAATGGCTATACGATGTTGTATACACGCCAGCAAAAACTATTTTTCTTAAGAAAGGTGAATTTGTGGGATCTAAATTAATTTCAGGGATAGACCTTTTTATTTTTCAAGCTTTAGACGCATTCTTATTATTTTCAAATAACAGATTTGATCAAAAAGACATCTTTCAACATACTCATTATTTAAGAGATCATTACTTTAATAGACTATATAAATAAGAATTATTTTTTTTCAAATATTATCTGATTTGATAACATTCCTTGAATTTCTTCTTCGCTATATCCTGCGTCTTTCAAAACTTCCTTAGTGTTTTGACCTATCAAAGGGGGTTTATGTTTTACTCCAACTGATTTAGATCTACTAAATTTTATGGGTGACGAGACACCTGTATAATCTTCTTTACTAATTGTCATATTTCTTTCTAAAGTTTGAGGATGATTTAGGGCTTCCTCAATATTTCTTACAGGCCCCGCAGGAACACCAGCAGATAATAGCTTTTCAGAAAATTCAACACCATCTACATTCTTTAAGGCATCTTCTAAATATTTAGTTAAGTCTTCTCTATTGTTAACTCTATCGCCGTTTGAAAGAAATCTTTCATCTGTAATGAGGTGATCTACTTTCAGAGCTTTGCATAATCTTGCAAATCCTGCGTCATTTCCAATTCCCATAAAAATTTCATTAGTTGCAGTTTTAAATTTATCATAAGGTGCAATATTTGGATGAGCATTACCTGTAGCTTTACCAGGTTTTTTGGACAAAAAATAATTTCCTGTATGAGGATGCATTAATGCTAGTGCGGAATCATAAAGAGACATATCGATAAATTGACCTAGTCCTGATTTGTGTCTCTCTTGGAGCGCCATTAATATTCCAATCGTAGCGTACAATCCTGTACCCATATCAACTACTGGCGCACCGACCCTTACATCTCCTCCATTTGGATGTCCATTGATAGACATCATTCCAGTCATAGCTTGAACAATTGCATCGTATCCAGGAGCTCCTCCTAAAGGTCCTTCAGCTCCAAAACCAGATATTCGACAATGAATTAACTTAGGAAATTTGTCTTTCAAAACTTCTTCATAACCAAGGTTCCATTTTTCCATTGTGCCAGTTTTAAAATTTTCAATAACAACATCTGAAGTTTCAAGAAGTTTTAGAATTATGTTTCTACCTTCTTGTTTTGTTAAATCAACAGCAACAGACTTTTTATTTCTATTTACATTTATAAAATATGAAGCCATTTTATTTATAAATGGAGGCCCCCAACCTCTTACCTCATCACCAATTTTTGATTCAATTTTTATTACTTCCGCGCCATGGTCTGCAAGTATTTGAGTTGCATATGGACCCCCAAGAACTCTTGTAAGGTCTAAAACTTTTATGCCATCTAAAGCAGAAACGAGAATATTGTTTTGATTTGTCATTTATTCACTTTTTTATTTAATATGATTTTGGTAATCCGAGCACACGTTCTGAAATATAGTTCAAAATCATTTGAGCGCTTACAGGAGCTAATTTTGGAATTAAAGATTCTCTTAATAATCTTTCCACATGATATTCTTTTGCATAACCCATTCCTCCAAGAGTGATTACTGCTTGAGTGGCGGCCTTAAAACCAGCTTCAGCTGCAAAGAATTTTGCAGCATTTGCCATTCCACCTGCATTTTGTCCATTATCGTATTGGTGTGCAGCTTTTGCAATAAGTAGTTCTGCTGCTTCTAACTCAATCCAGTTTTCTGCTAATGGATGTTGAATACTTTGATTTTTGCCAATAGGTCTGTCAAAGACAATTCTGTCACTTGCATATTTTACAGCTCTTGATAAAGCATTTTTTCCTATACCTAATGCTTCAGCAGCAATTAATATTCTTTCTGGATTAAGACTATCAAGTATATATTTAAACCCCTTGCCTTCTTCACCTATTCTATCAAAATCAGGGACCTCTAGATTATCAATAAATATTTGGTTGCTATCTACGGCTGCTCGGCCCATTTTTGAGATTTCTTTAACCTCAATTTTTTTTCTATCTAATTCAGTATAAAATAAAGTCAGACCATCAGTGTTCTTTTTGCATTCCTCAACGGGAATAGTTCGTGCCAATAAGAGAATTTTATCAGCAATTTTAGCTGTTGATGTCCAAATCTTTTGTCCATTAACCAGATATCCATCATTAATCTTTTTTGCAAATGTTTTTAATTTACCTGTGTCCAATCCAGCGTCTGGCTCGGTTACTCCAAAACAAGTTTTTTCTTTTCCTGAAATCAAAGGGGGTAGCCATTTCTCTTTTTGCTGATCATTACCATAGACCACAATTGGATGTGGCCCAAAAATGTTTATATGTATAGAAGAGGCTGCTGCCATTCCACCACCAGTTTCAGAAACTTTTTGCATAAAAATAGATGCATCACTTACACCTAACGCAGTACCACCAAACTGCTTGGGCATACATATACCTAACCATCCTCCACTAGCTATCTCTTCATAAAATTTATGAGGAAATTTATTTTCTTTATCACATTGAAGCCAGTAATCATCATCAAAGTTTTTCATAATATTTTGAACTGAATCAATAATTGATAGCTGTGTTTGGTTTAGATTAAAGGACATAAAATTTATCTTGCTATATTATGATAGTTGTCGTTGGGCTCCATTTCAGTTGCAGAAGCTAATCTATTAGTCATGTTAAACAAACCAACTATAGCGCTTATATCCCAAATATCTCTATCGGTATATCCTACTTCTCTTAACTTTGTTCTATCGCTTTCAGATATCTCTGATGGGTCTCTAGTTAACTTTTTAGTAAAATTGAGCAATTCAAGTTGTTTCTCTGGTAGTTCTGCAGATCTAAAATTTGCAGCTATTCGTTCTCCTAATTGGGGATCATTTGAAAGTTGTCTAACTGCAGATCCATGTGCTACCAAACAGTAGAAACAATGGTTTTCAGACGAAACTACAACTGCAATCATTTCTCTTTCTAATTTTGTTAAACCAGACTCACCTAACATTAAAGAATTATATAATTTAGTAAAACCCTCGAATTGTTTTGGAAATTTTGCAAATGCAGCAAGTACGTTTGGTATAAAACCGATTTTCTCATTAACAATATTTAAATATTTTTCGACTTGGTCTTCACCATCCTTCTTACCGTTGTAATCAAGATTTAATTTTGTTAAATTTTGTTTTTGGCCTTGTTTTAATATATTAGCCATTTATTTCTCCATTATCCAATTTGGTCTTCTTTTCTCAAAGAATGCATTAATACCTTCAATAGATTCAGGATTTTCCCATACATCTGCTAGGGCTTCAACTGTAAATTTAATAGTATTTTCGTCAATTTTAGAAGATAAGTTTCTTACAAGATTTTTTGACGCTTTTACTGCCGAGGGACCATTGATGAGAATAGCATCTGCTTCTTCCTTAATAATGTTGTTTATTCTTTCTTGGTTACAAAAAGATTTGATTAATCCTATATTTTTTGCTTCTGGAGGATAAAAGGTACGGGCACTTATAAATAAATCTATGCCATTACTTGATCCAACTTTCGAAATAACATAAGGACTAATTGTAGCTGGTATTAATCCAAGCTTCGCTTCTGTTAAAGCTAACTTAATATTTTCTATAGATATAGCAACATCACAAACAGAAATAATACCTATTCCTCCACCAAACGCGTTTCCTTCTACTTTTGCTATGAGAGGTTTAGGAAATTGGTACATTTTGTATAATAAATCGGCCAATTTTCGAGCTTCTTCAATTCTTGTTTTTCTGTCTGAAAATATTTGTTCCTTCATCCAGTCTAAATCACCACCAGCGCAAAAAGATTTGCCTTTGGCAGATATAATCAAAACTTTTGTATTGGGGTCTTCTTTTAATTCATCAAAGCCGTCTGAGAGTTCTTTAATCATTATCGGTGATAAAGCATTATGTTTTTCTGGTTGATTTAATATTATTTTAGAAACACCATTGTCATTTTTTCGTAAAATGATCGTTTGTTTTGTATTTTTATTCATAGCTTCCGTGCTCTTTAAGGTTTAACGCAATCTTATTACATTCTTTAATTTTTGCGATATTAAGATTTGTTTCATATCCCATTGATAGTAATAAATCATTTACTTTTTCTGTAGAAACATTACCTTTCGCACCTGGTGAATACGGACATCCACCTAGTCCACCAACTGAAGAATCAAAGGTTTTAATTCCGTATTCTAAAGAAATTTTTACGTTATTTAATGCATTTTGAAATGTATCATGAAAATGACCAGCTAATTTATCAGGTGTTAAAAATTGCAAACATTCTGCAATAACTTTTGAGGTTTGTTCAGAACTTCCTTTTCCAGTTGTATCTCCAAGAGAAACTTCATAACAACCCATTTTTATTAATTTATTAGCTATTTCTCCAACTTTTTTTGGATCAACATAATTTTCATATGGACAATGAGAAATGCAACTAATGTAACCTCTAACAGGTACTTTATTTGTCTTAGCTTTTTGGATAACTGGCTTAAATCGATTTAGGCTTGTATTAATATCACAATTAGTATTTTTTTTGTTAAATGTCTCTGAAGCGGCGGTAAAAATCGCTACTTCATCCACTTTTGCTTCTAAAGCATTGTCAAATCCTTTCTCGTTAGGAGTTAACGCGGTATATTTTATTTCCTCTGCTCTATTGATACCTCTGAAAACTTTTAATGCATCAGATAATTGAGGAACCCATTTAGGACTAACAAAGCTAGATGTTTCTATTTTTTTAAAACCACAACTAGATAGTTTATTTATAAATTTTATTTTATCTTCAGTAGAAATGAAATTCTTTTCATTTTGAAGCCCATCTCGGGGACTCATTTCAAAAATATTAATAAAATTGTTCATTTTTTTAACCGTTGAGACAATTTATTTTTTTAGACTTAAAAGTTTCATTTTTTCAGTAACCTGTTGGCCGTTTTTAACATAAATTTTATTTATGACACCATCACGTGGTGAATTAAGTGAATACTCCATTTTCATTGCTTCTAAATTTAACAAAACGTCACCTTTTTTCACTTTTGAGTTTTCTCTAATTTTTTTAAATTTTATTAGTCCATGCATTGGTGCTATTATATCATCTTCTGAAAATTCTTCGTTGTTTTCTTTCGGCGATAAAGCGTCTATAACAATAACTTCATAGGTATTGTCTTTAGTGAAGATTGTAAAAAATTTATTATTAGTATGTTTATCTATAATTAATTTGTAATTAAGGTTTAAATTTTGACCATCCAATTTAGCTTTAAGTGAAGATTTATGTGTCTCTACAGAAGTGAATAAATACTGAAGGCTATTTACCTTAATTTCATATTCCTTGATGTTTCTCTGACAAATTTTTAATTGTTGGATGCTATCTTGAATAGTTATATTTAACGGGTACTCACTTGGTTTCCACATATACCAATTTGATTGTTGTCTAGATATAGTTTCATTAAAAACAACAAGCCCAGCAAGAGCTACGTAATATGGATCAGACTCATTATCAATAAAGTCCTTTATATTATTTTCTACAAATTTAGTATCAATATTTCCTTTAATAAAATTTTTATTAGTAATTAATTTTTTAAGTAAATTTAAATTTGTTCTTATTCCTCCAATTTCAACATCAATAAGAAAATTCTCAAGGTATTTGATCGCTTCATTTCTATCTTTCCCAAATGAAATAATTTTTGCAATCATTGGGTCATAAAATGGAGTAATATAATCTCCTTCTTGAGTACCTGTTTCTACAAAACAGTTTGGATGTTTCAACATTTTAGGAAAATTAAGATGATATATTAAGCCACTTTGAGGTAAAAAATTATTATTTACATTTTCTGCATATAATCTTGCTTCAATGGACCATCCCTTTAGAATTATATCTTTTTGTGATTTAGAGATTTTGTTGCTGTTAGCAATTTCAAGTTGCCATGTAATTAAGTCAGTTGAAGTTACAGCCTCAGTGACTGAGTGTTCAACCTGTATCCTTGTATTCATTTCCATAAAATAGATTTTATTTTTATCAATGCCGTTTTCAATATCAGCAATAAATTCTATAGTGCCTGCTCCTTCATATTTAATTGATCTAGCTGCTTTCACAGATAAATCACCTAAAAAGGTTCTAATATCATTATTTAATTCTGGACAAGGAGCTTCTTCTATTATTTTTTGTTGTCGTCTTTGTAATGAGCAATCTCTATCAAATAGATGTATTACATTACCATACTTGTCACCAAAAATTTGAATTTCAATATGACGTGCCTTTGGAATATACTTTTCAAGCAAACATTTTTTATCCTTAAAATTTGTTTTTGCCTCACTAGAAGCTTCTTCTAGTGCAGTTAAAAAATTTGTTGAAGTTTCAGCTATTCTCATGCCTCTACCACCACCACCGGCACGAGCTTTTATTAATATTGGATAACCAATTTTTTTAGCAGTTTGCTCTAGAAAGTTTTTATCCTGAATTTTCCCGTGGTACCCTGGAACAACCGGAATTCCTGCTCTTTCCATAATTAATTTAGCTTTATCCTTTTCACCCATATTTCTTACAATTTTGCTGCTAGGGCCTATAAAAATAAGGTTATTACTTTCAACCATTTTTACAAAATCAGCATTTTCAGAAAGAAGGCCGTAACCTGGATGAATTGCGTTAATTTTATACTTTTTGCAAATTTTAATAATTACGTCACTATTCATATATGTTTCAGAAACTTGCGATCCTGGTATGTTGATTGCTTCATCTGCGAGCTTTGCATGTAAACAGTTGACATCTTCGTCTGAATAAATAGCAACAGTAGGAATTTTCATTTTTCTTGCACATCTTATAATTTTACAGGCAATTTCACCTCGATTCGCAATTAATAGTTTTTTTATTTTTGGAACAGACATTTTGTATCTTGCTACATTCTAAAAATACCAAATTTGGTGTCTTCAATATTTTGGTTCATTGTAATGCTAATACTTGCGGCTAAAATATCACGCGTTTTGGTAGGATCTATAATTCCATCATCCCACATACGAGCAGAGGCATATAAAGGGTGCGATTGATTATTAAATTGCTCTAATATTGGCTGTTTAAATTTATCCTCAATTTTTTTATTCCATTCACCATTAGTTTTAAGTGTGTTATTCTTTTTTAATTGAGCTAAAACACTTGCAGCTTGCTCCCCACCCATTACCGATATTCTTGAACAAGGCCAAGTCCATAAAAATCTTGGTGCAAAAGCTCTGCCACACATTCCATAATTACCTGCTCCAAAGCTACCTCCTATTAAGAGTGTGATTTTTGGAACTTTAGAAGTTGCAACTGCATTAACTAATTTCGCGCCATTTTTTGCAATTCCTCCATGTTCTGCATTTTCTCCCACCATGAAGCCAGTGATATTTTGTAAAAAAATTAATGGAATTTTTCTTTGACTACATAATGAAATAAAATGTGTACCTTTCAAAGCGCTGTCAGAAAACAAAACTCCGTTATTAGCTATTACACCGCAAGTTTGACCTTTTAATTTTGCAAAACCAGTTACTAAAGTTTTACCAAAATTATGTTTAAATTCGTCAAATTCAGATCCATCAAAAATTCTCATTATTATTTCTTTAACGTCATAAGATGTTTTGTTATCTGCGGGGACTATTCCTAAAAGTTCTTGAGGGTCATAAAGTGGTAGTTCAAAATTTGAAAGATTTTCATTCTTCTTTTTTATATTTAAGTTTTTTACACATTGTCTGGCTATAGCTAGAGCATGTTCATCATTATCAGCAAGATAATCGGCAACACCAGAAATTTTTGTATGAACCTCGCCTCCACCAAGATTTTCTGCATTAGTTAATTCGCCTGTTGCAGCTTTAACTAATGGAGGGCCTGCTAAAAAAATAGTTCCTTGATTTTTTACGATTATAGTTTCGTCTGACATTGCCGGGACATAGGCTCCACCTGCTGTACAACTTCCCATAACAACTGCAATTTGAGGTATACTTTTTGAGGACATGTTGGCTTGATTAAAAAAAATTCTTCCAAAGTGTTCTCTATCAGCAAAAACTTCATCTTGGTTTGGTAAGTTTGCCCCGCCAGAATCAACCAAGTAAATACAAGGTAATTTATTTTCCAGAGCTACTTCTTGAGCCCGAAGATGTTTTTTTACAGTTATAGGATAGTAGGTTCCACCCTTAACAGTTGAGTCATTACATATAACCATTACGTCTATACCATGGATTTGACCTATTCCAGTGATTATTCCACCAGAAGGACAAGCATTGTCGTACATATTATAACTTGCAGTTAACCCTATTTCTAAAAATGAACTTCCTGGATCTAAAAGCTTTGATATCCTATGTCTAGGTAACATTTTGCCCCGTTTTTGATGGCGCTCATTTAATTTGTAACCGCCACCGTTCATTGCAAAATCAACAGCTTCTCGGATTAATTTAAGATCAACTTCGAGTTTATTTTTATTTTCTTGAAAGTTTGTACCTTTTACGTTTATTTGAGATTTTAGTTTTGTCATCTATATAGTTTCCGAAAACAATTCTCTACCAATCAACATTCTTCTAATTTCGGAAGTCCCTGCTCCAATTTCGTACAATTTAGCGTCCCTAAGCAATCTTCCAGCTGAAAAATCATTAGTATATCCATTTCCTCCTAGTGCCTGAATTGCTTCAAGAGCGATTTGAGTGGCTTTTTCTGCAGAATACAAAATACAACCAGCAGCATCTTTTCTAGTGGTTTCTCCTCTGTCACATGCTTTAGCCACTTCATAAACATAAGATCTACAAGCGTTCATAGTCGTATACATGTCAGCTATTTTCCCTTGCATTATTTGAAATTCACCAATTGACTTTCCAAATTGTTTTCTTTCATGAATGTATGGAACAACTACATCCATTGCCGCTGCCATAATTCCCAAAGGTCCTGCAGCAAGAACAACCCTTTCATAGTCCAAGCCGCTCATTAAAACAGCTGCTCCATTTCCTTCTTCACCTAAAATATTTTCTTCAGGAACAGGACAGTTTTCAAAAATAAGTTCAGCAGTATTAGAACCTCTCATGCCTAATTTATCTAACTTTTTTCCAGTAGAAAAACCTGTCATAGTTTTTTCTATTATAAAAGCTGTTATACCTTTAGATCCTTTGGAAGGATTAGTTTTTGCATATACCACTAAAGTATCAGCGTCGGGCCCATTGGTAATCCACATTTTTGATCCATTAAGTAAATATGTTTTATTACCTTGTTTCTCTGCTTGAAGAGACATTGAAACAACATCAGATCCAGAACCACTTTCACTCATAGCTAAGGCTCCAACCTTTTTGCCAGAACAAAGCTCAGGTAAATATTTTTGTTTTTGTTCCTCATTTCCATTTCTATTAATTTGATTTACACATAAATTTGAAAAAGCGCCATAAGACAGACCTACCGAAGCACTTGCTCTACTTATTTCTTCTATGGCAATACAATGGGCTAAATAACTCATGTCACTTCCGCCATAATCTGATGATGCAGTAATTCCTAATAAGCCAAGGTCACCAAACTTCCTCCACAGATGATCAGGAAAAGAGTTTTCTTTATCAATTTGATTTGCAATTGGAGCTATTTCATTTTGTGCAAACTTATAAACAGTATCTCTTAATACTTCATTATCCTTACCAATAGAAAAGTTCATTGAATGAAAAAACATATAAATAAAGCCCCTTTAACAAATTATATTAGATTAAAACATAACTTTATTTTATTAACACGTATAAATTTTATTTAAATTGTTTTGATGCTCTTTCTTTTGCTTCAGCACTTTCTATACCAGAAATATATAATAGACCGTTCATACGACGCATTAGATTGGCTTCAAAATCATCAATAACTCCATCTGATAATATTACTCCCCACATCATTTCTATTACTTCAATTCTTTCATCGTGGTCCATTTCATTTAAAATTACTTTTATTTGAGAAAATATTTCAACACGTTCATTACTATTTTCTAGAGCTTTTTTAATGTTTTCCTCAGCCTCAATTTGTGTGAAGTTAAATTTATTAATTAATAAATTTGTGATGTAACCGATTTCAACTTTATCAGTCTCTCCGTCAATTTGACACGCTTCCAGTAACAAGACTATTACTGCTTGAATATCTTCTCCACGGTATTCATCTACTTTTTTATCTTTAGAAGTAACTTTTTGAATTGCAGCTTTTAAATTTGAAAACATATTCTTTCCCAACTATTAGAATCCCATTTAGGTATTTATATTTTTATACAAGATTTTAAAATGAATAAAATTTAATTTTTTTCAAGTTTAAAATAGCTAAGTCTTACTCCTTTTAACTTTTTTCTTTTTATGTAAAGGTTATTTTTGGGTTTTATATGTTTTTAAACTTATTAAAGGGGGCAATCCGCAAGGGTTGAAAAATAATGGCGAGCAATGCATTCCTAAATTCAATTGAAGTTAATTTTAAAAAAGCAACTCGATATATTCAAAAAACTGAAGGTTCAGAAGCTTTTTCTGAGGATTTAGCTAACCAAATAATGTTGGCCAATGCTACTTACGTAGTTAGATTTGGCGTAAGGTTAAGAGGTAAAGTTCATACATTTACTGGTTTTCGTTCAGTTCACTCTGATCACTTTGAACCTGTAAAAGGCGGCATAAGATACGACTTAGCTGTAAACCAAGAGGAAGTTGAAGCTTTAGCTGCATTGATGACTTATAAATGTGCTTTAGTTGAAGTTCCTTTTGGTGGCTCCAAAGGTGGCCTTATAATTAACATAAAAAAATGGTCTGCAGAAGAGCTGGAAAGAATAACAAGACGCTTCACCCAAGAATTAGCTAAAAGAGACTTAATACACCCATCCCAAAACGTGCCAGCTCCTGATGTTGGTACTGGAGAACGTGAAATGGCGTGGATGGCAGACGAGTATCGTAGACTAAATCCAACTGATCTTAATGCATGGGCTTGTGTTACTGGAAAGCCTGTAAATAAAGGGGGTATTTCTGGAAGAACTGAGGCAACTGGGAGGGGGGTGAAGTTTGCTCTGAAAGCATTTTTTCAAAATGATAATGATGTCAAAAAAACAGGTTTGAAACCTGGATTAAAAGGGCAAAGAATTATTATTCAAGGTCTAGGGAACGTTGGATATTATGCAGCAAAATTTTTGTCCAATGAGGATGGTGCAAAAATTACACACGTAATTGAACGCGACGGATCAATTGTTAATCATGAGGGAATAGACATTTCATCTTTGAAAAAATATCTTCTTGAAAAAGGTACAATCAAGGGTTTTAATGGTTTTATTGAGGCTGGAGACGAAATACTAGAGGAAGAAGCGGATATTTTGATACCAGCAGCTATGGAATTAGTTATTAATGAAGAAAATGCTAATCGTATTAAAGCACCTCTAATTGTAGAAGCTGCAAATGGCCCCATATCATCTAGTGCTGATGAGATACTAAACAAACGAGGTGTAATAATCATACCAGATTTATACGCTAATGCAGGAGGTGTTACAGTAAGTTATTTTGAATGGATTAAAAATTTAAGCAGAATAAGGTTGGGGAGATTACAAAGAAGGGCTCAAGAAAATCAAGTTTCTACACTTATTAATGGAATCGAAAGCATTACAGGAAAAGAATTTCCTCCAGAATTTAAATCACAATCTATTCAGGGCTTATCTGAATTAGATTTGGTTCGATCTGGATTAGAAGATACCATGATAGAAACATATAATGTTATTAGTAACATGTGGAATTCTAATGAAAATATACCAGATCTAAGGACAGCAGCAATGATGGTTTCCATTAAAAGGATAGCACAAAGTTATAGCTCTTTGGGGATATAAAAAAAGGAGGAAATTTTCCTCCTTTTTATGTTATTTGATTGATTTACTTACTTTCTAAAGTCAGGGTATGCTTCCATACCAACTTCAGCTAAATCAACGCCTTCGAGTTCTTCTTCCTCTGTAACGCGTATTCCAATAGTAAACTTAATAATATACCAAACAATACCAGAGGCTATTATTGTAAATGCACCAATTGCAAATATTCCATATAATTGTGCACCTAAAGTTGCATCTGAGTTTGAAAGAATTACAGCGATAGTTCCCCATATTCCAGCAAACAGATGAACAGGTATAGCGCCAACGACATCGTCAATTTTCAATTTATCTAACATTGGTATAGTTAAAACAACTATTAATCCACCAACTGCACCAATAAATATTGCTAACATTGGAGATGGAGCTAGTGGCTCAGCTGTTATTGCTACCAATCCACCTAATGCACCGTTTAAGGCCATAGTTAAATCTGTCTTTTTGTAGAATAACATTGTTAAAATTAAAGCTACAACTACACCGCCAGCAGCCGCCAGGTTTGTGTTAATATAAATATTTGAAATAGCAGTTACATCAGCGCCTGATCCCATTGCCAATTGTGATCCACCATTAAAACCAAACCAACCAAACCATAATATAAAAGTACCTAAAGTAGCTAAAGGAAGGTTTGAGCCAGGCATTGGATTAACACTTCCATCATCAGAATATTTACCTTTTCTAGCACCTAATATTATTGCACCAGTAAGAGCTGCCCAACCACCAACTCCGTGAACAATAGAAGAACCAGCAAAATCCAAGAAACCAGCTTCACTTAGATATCCGCCACCCCAAGACCATGAGCCTTGAATAGGATAAATAAAACCACATAATAAAACTACAAACACAAAGAAAGCTTTTAATTTAACTCTTTCTGCAACAGCTCCACTAACTATTGAAGCAGCAGTAGCGCAGAATACCATTTGAAACCACCAGTCAGATCCTGAAGAATATGTTGCATCATTTTCACCACCAAATGTTTCACCGTCAGAAGGACCCCAAATTTCAAATGAACCTATCCAACCAGATACATCCATGTACATTAAGTTGTAACCAACTACCGCAAACATTATTCCGGCTATTGAATATAAACCAATATTTTTGGCGCATTGAACCACAGCATTTTTAGCTCTAACTAGACCTGTTTCTAGCATACAAAAACCAGCAGCCATAAGCATAACCAAGAAACCATGTACCAGAAAAGAAAAGGAATTGAAAATGTAAGCTGTCTCAGCATCAGGTGCTGCAGAAACAACACTCGTAAAACCTATTATTATTGCAGGTATAAATAAAATTATCCTGATTAAATTAGACATAATAACTCTCCGTTTAAATTGAATTAACCTACAATCTCTGTAATGAATGTATTAATAAAGGTTAAAAAAACCCGGAAGGGGACATAGCTAATTTTGCATAAAAATTAGGCGTAAAACATTAATTATAATCAATATGATTAAATTTAAGACAAATTTATTTTGTTAACTTTGATCGATAATAGTTGTCTTATTAGAATCTATTATGTAATTAAGTATCTTAAATATTTCAATTTTACTTTGATTTACATAAGCTTTCAAAGATCCTAAATCTCTAGTAATAGTTTCTTTAACCAATAAATTAACAGCTTGATTTGGAAGATTGTCTTGTTTGTTTTCTAAAAAACATATGTTAACTACCTGATCAATCTTAAAATAAAGGCTCTCTATTTTTTTAAATAAAATTAGTTTTTTACTAACTTCAAATTTTTCAATGAGATATGACTTATTTTGATAAAAAAAGTTTAAAAACTCAATATCTCGTTGTCCTCCACCAACATATTTTGTTTCAAACCATTTAATAGATCTTTTCTTTAGAACATGTCCATCTGTTTGGTTTATGTTAGTTCTCATCATTGCAATTTCATGTGCAATTTCTTTATCTGAAATATTAATTGTTTTTAATTTTTCCAATAGTCTTGATGTTTTGGCATTAAAATTATTTTTATTAATTATTCTAGTCTTTTTTAAAGCTAATTTTTCCCAACAAAATGAATTTTCCTGATGATATTTTTTAAAATTATCATAAGTACATACTACTGGTCCTTCTTTACCAGATGGTCTAAGTTTTGTATCAACTTCATACATCAAACCTTCGGTTGTTTTTGAAGACAACGTTCTAATAAGTTGACGAAATAATTCGATGTAAACTTTTTGTGTAAAATTATTATTAGAATTTTTACCATCATAAATAAAAACCAAATCAAGATCTGAGTTTGCAGTCATTGATAAGGTTGCAAATCTTCCATATGCAACAATACTATAACTTAAATTGTCAATCTTGTACTTTTTGATTATTCTAGATTCAGCAATTTTCAAAGAAGTATCAAAAGTTGCTTGAGCAAGTAGTGAAAACTCTTGAGACGCTCTATCTATATTTATTTCATCATTAATTAAAGCAAAAATAATTTGAAATTTAAGTAATCGATGACTTTGTCTAAGTGAGTCTAAAAGAACTTCTTCATCAAGATTTTTAATACTTATTTTATCTAAATAATTTTTATAATATGTAATGTTACCATTTAGTCTTATTGCAAAATCAGGTTGTAAAATTTCTAGCGTTTTTACATCTTCTTTTACAAGACTAGTAACGTATCCTGAAAATAAAAACACTTTTACTAAGTTTTTGTATACAATTTTGTTTTTTGACAAAGTTTCTATATAAGGAAAATTAAAAATTATTTCATTAGTAAATCGAAGAAGTTGATATAGCCCCTCTTTTTTTTGTTTTGATTGATGAACTATTGGAATTATTTCATCAAAAAAAAAGTATAAGTTTGTTATAATTACTTTAGAAATTTTTTTGTTAAAATAATTTTTAAAAAGATCAATTGTTGAGGATAAGTTTAGTTTGTCAGAATCTTGAATTTTTCTAATAATTTCTAAATTAGAATGATTTGTTTCACTTTCTTTATCTTGAGCCAATGGGAGGTTAATAGGAATATGAAGTTTTTTATAAAGCATTAACAAACCAATAATTAATTCGTTATATTTATGTTAAACTAACACATAAATTAATATAGTTTCAATATTCAAAAAATTGGGTTAATTGTAAAAAAGTGAACAAAGATTTTTGATTGAGAGTAATTAAAACATGTACCTAAATAATTATTTATCAAAATACAGTAATGAAAACGATTTATCTTTGATTATTACTTCTCTTGCAAATGCTGCGATAGAAATTTCTAAAACTATAAGAAATATAAAAAAAGTTAATAACAATTTTAGTACTAGCAAAACACTTAATCAAGATGGTGACGTTCAAAAGCCCCTGGATATAACTGCAGATGAAGTTTTAATTGATTTTTTAAAAAAATCGCCTGTTTCTGGATATGCTTCTGAGGAACAAGAAGGATTTATTGACTTTAAAAATAATTATAATTTTATAGTATTTGCAGACCCGCTTGATGGTTCTAGTAATATTGATGTTAATGTATCTATTGGAACTATTTTCTCAATAATGAACAAAAATGAGTTAGCTTTAGAAAAAGCATTTATTCAAAAAGGAAGTAATCAAAAAGCATCTGGTTTTTTTGTTTATGGACCTCAAACTACTTTATTTATTACAATTGGGCATGGAACAGCATTATTTGCTTTGGACGAACTTAAAAATCAATTTTATTTAATTAAAGAGAAGATTATAATACCAAAATCAACCTCTGAATTTGCGATAAATGCGGCTTATCAAAGATTTTGGAATAGTGCCACATCTAAATATATTCAAAATTGTCAGGATGGAGAAGAAGGTCCGAGAAAAAAGAATTTTGGAATGAGATGGGTAGGATCTTTAGTCGCTGATGCAAGTCGAATTTTCATTAGGGGAGGTATATTTTTATATCCAGCAGACAACAGAAAGAAATATAAAGAGGGTAGGTTACGATTAACATACGAAGCTAATCCAATAGCATTCTTAATTGAAGAAGCTAAAGGAAAAGCTACTGATGGCAATGAAAGTATATTGAATTTAGAAGTTAGAGAGATTCACCAAAGATCGCCTTTAATTTTTGGGTCCTCAGAAGAAGTTTTGGAATTTAAAAAATTTTATTAAAATATTCAAATAAATCGAAAACTTTTATGTAATTTTATATGTTTAAATGTTATGGATATTTAAATTATTTCATCTAAATTTTTTAGGAGTAAATTTAAATGCCAAGCCAGATAAAATCTAATGAAAAAATAATAACACAAATGGCTGATGCAATTAGATTTTTATCCATGGACGCAGTACAGGCAGCAAATTCAGGTCACCCTGGAATGCCTATGGGCATGGCAGATGTCGCTACTATACTTTTTAAAGATTTCATAAATATTTATCCTAAAAAACCAGACTGGCCAGATCGAGACAGATTCGTTTTATCAGCTGGTCATGGATCAATGCTTCTTTACGCTCTTCACTATCTTTTAGGATATGAGGATATGCCTATAGAGAATATCAAAAACTTTAGGCAGTTAAATTATAACACAGCAGGTCACCCTGAGTTTGGACATGCAAAAGGTATAGAGACTACAACTGGTCCTTTAGGACAAGGGTTAGCTACTGCCGTGGGAATGGCTTTAAGTGAAAAACTATTATCTTCTAGGTTTGGTTCAAATTTAGTAAATCATTATACATACGTAATAGCTGGAGATGGTTGCCTTCAGGAAGGAATTAGTCACGAAGCTATTGAATTTTCAGGTCACTTAAAACTTTCAAAATTAGTAGTACTTTGGGATGATAATAATATTTCAATTGATGGTTCCACAAATCTATCCAACTCTGCCAACCAAATTTCTAGATTTAAGGCAGCAGGTTGGCATACTCAAGCAATAGATGGCCATAACCATAATGAGATTGAAAAAGCTCTCATTAACGCAAAAAAATCAAGAAGACCTTCACTTATTGCTTGTAAAACAACAATTGGATATGGCGCACCAAGTTTGGCTGGAACCTCCAAGACACACGGAGCACCTTTAGGCGTAGATGAAATCATTGCTACGAGAAAAGCATTGGCATGGGCAAATAAACCGTTTGAAATACCCTCCGAAATCTTAAATAAATGGGAAAAAACAACAGCACGATCACACGATTTATTTAAAAAGTGGACAAAAAAATTTGAAAACAGTCCTAAAAAGAATAGATTCGAGACATTTATGAGTGGAACTATTTCTAAGTCTTATGATAAAAAAATTAAGTCATTTATAAAACAAATGAAACAAGAAATGCCTAAGTTAGCTACTCGACAATCTAGCCAAAAAACTCTTGAAATTATAAATCAAGTTATAGGTAATACAATTGGCGGTTCAGCAGATCTTACTGGATCAAATTTGACTAAAACAAGCAAAATGAAAACTGTTTCTTCTAGAAAGGTTTATGGTGATTATATTCATTACGGAATTAGAGAGCATGCAATGGGATCTATAATGAATGGTATAGCTCTACATAAAGGCTTCATACCGTATGGGGGAACTTTTTTAGTATTTAGTGATTATATGAGGTCATCTATTAGGCTTTCCGCATTAATGTCTTTGAAAGTAATTTATGTGTTAACTCACGATTCTATTGGGCTTGGCGAAGATGGGCCAACTCATCAACCAATAGAGCATTTAGCTATATTAAGATCTACACCAAATCTAAATTTAATAAGACCAGCTGACACCGTTGAGACCGCTGAAGCGTGGGACATAGCACTTAAAACTAATGGTCCAACAGTTTTGGCTCTCTCAAGGCAGGGTTTAAAAGCTTTTCGTTGTGAAAAATCGTCTGAAAATAAAGTTTCTAGAGGTGGTTATCTAGTAAATGATATTTCTTCAAGAAGAGATCTGACTCTTATAGCTACTGGATCAGAGGTTGAATTAGCTATAGAGGCGTCTAATTTGTTAAAACAAGACGGTATTAAAGTAGCTGTTGTTTCTCTTCCTTGTTGGGAATTATTTGATAAGCAAAATGATGATTATAAACTGAAAGTTTTAGGTAATAGTCCTCGTATTGCTATTGAAGCTGCTTGTGAAATGGGATGGAGCAAATATCTTGGAGAAGATGGTATATTTATAGGTATGAGTAGTTTTGGAGCTTCAGGGCCAGCACCCGATCTTTATAAACACTTTGGTATTACTTTAGAAGCTATAGTAGAACAAGCAAGATCGTTTTTTAAATAAAATCTAACTCAGATTAAGAAAATTATTAAAATGACTTCTTCAATAAAAAGTATAATGAACGAAAACGTCCTTGATAAGACAGTATTGGTTCGAGCTGATTTAAATATACCTATGACCAATGGAAAAATTTCAGACCAGTCACGTGTTGAAAGAGTGATACCAACTATCAACTTTTTGAAATCGTCTGGTGCAAAAATAGTTATATGCAGTCATCTAGGAAGACCAAATGGAAAATATAATAAAAACTATACTTTAAAACCTCTAGTAGAGATTTTATCGAATATTTTAGAAACAAATGTTCGCTTTAGCAACTCTTGTTTAGGTCAAGAATCTCTAGAAATAAAAACAAGTTTAAAACCAGGAGAAATTCTTTTACTTGAGAATGTTCGTTTTCATGAAGAAGAAATAAATAACAGTCTTAGCTTTGCAAAAAAATTATCTGAGGGTTGTGATTTATTTGTAAATGATGCTTTTTCTTGTTCTCATAGAGCTCATTCAAGTTTGCATGCCATTACAAATTTTCTACCTTCATATTCAGGCAAATTGATGGATGAAGAAATAAAAGCCTTAACATCTGTCTTAAGTTCTCCAATAAAACCAGTAGCTGCCTTGGTTGGAGGTGCAAAAATTTCTACAAAAATAAATATTATTGAATACTTAATAACGAAGATGGATTATTTAATAATTGGTGGAGCAATGGCAAATACTTTTCTTGTAGCTGAGGGCTTGGATGTTGGAAAAAGTCTTTTTGAAAAAGATTCTGTAAATATTGCTAAGTCAATTTTGAAAGAAAGTAAAAAAATAAATTGTGAAATAATACTGCCTGTTGATGTAGTAGTTTCAAAATCTTTTGAAACAAATGGAAACACTAAAATCGTATCATCGAACATGATACCCTTAGATATGATGGCGCTTGATGTTGGCCCAAAGACAATAAAAAAAATAAGTTCTGTTTTTAAAAATATTAAAACCTTATTGTGGAATGGTCCACTCGGTGCTTTTGAATTAGAACCTTTTGGTGAAGGTACTTTTTCATTGGCAAGACAGGCATCAAATTTAACTACTAGTAACAATTTAATTACGGTAGCAGGTGGAGGCGATACATCCTCAGCTTTAAATAAAGCAGGTGTCAGTGACACATTTACATATATTTCATCGGCTGGTGGCGCTTTTCTTGAGTGGTTAGAAGGTATAGAGTTGCCAGCAATATCGGTATTGAGTAATAATAAATAATTATATTTTTTGAGAGGAAATAAAATGTCGGTTAGAGTCTCCATTAATGGTTTTGGTAGAATTGGAAGGAATATTTTAAGAGCTATAATAGAATCGGGTAGGGACGATATTAAAGTCGTCGGAATTAACGATTTGGGTCCTGTTAAAACCAATGCTCATTTGTTAAAATACGATACTGTGCATGGGAGGATCCCAGCTGACGTCAAAGTTAGTGGTGATAATATTGATGTAGGTAATGGGCCAATAAAAGTGACATCTATCAAAGATCCAAAAGATCTTCCATGGAAACAACTTGATGTTGATATTGCTATGGAGTGTACTGGAATTTTTGCTAGCCGTGAAAAGGCTTCAATGCATTTAGAAGCTGGTGCAAAAAGAGTCTTAGTTTCAGCTCCAGCAAGCGGAGCTGATTTGACTGTTGTCTATGGTGTAAATCATAATAAGTTAACTAAAGATCACCTAGTAGTGTCTAATGCTTCTTGTACAACGAACTGTCTAGCTCCAATTGCAATGGTTATTAATCAGGGGGTAGGAATTTCTCAAGGGTTTATGACCACAATTCATTCTTACACTGGTGATCAGCCAACATTAGACACTATGCATTCTGATATGTATAGATCAAGAGCCGCTGCAGGTAATATGATACCTACATCAACTGGGGCTGCAAAAGCAGTAGGACTAGTTTTACCAGAATTAAATGGAAAGTTAGATGGTGTCTCAATGAGAGTACCAACTCAAAATGTATCAGTTGTGGACTTTAAATTTAATGCTGGAAAATCAACGTCTATAGATGAAATTAATAATCTTATTAAAAAAGCTACTGATAATGAACTTAAAAACATTCTTGGATATACAGATGAACCTCTTGTATCAAGCGATTTCAATCATGACTCAAGATCATCAATTTTTCATATGGATCAGACAAAGGTGATGGATGGGTCATTTGTGAGAGTTTTAAGCTGGTACGATAATGAATGGGGTTTTTCTAATAGAATGTCAGATACAGCTGTGGCTATGAGCAAAACACTTTAGTTTGTTGTTACTATTCTAATTTTGATGGAAATAAATTAAATGAAAGAAGTTATTATTGCACCTTCAATATTATCTGCTGATTTTGGTTCATTAGCAAATGATGTTAAAATGATTGATGAAGCTGGTGCTGATTGGATACACTTGGATGTAATGGATGGTCATTTTGTACCAAACCTTACTTTTGGCCCTCCAATTATTAAATCAATAAGACCATATTCTAAAAAACCTTTTGATGCACACCTCATGGTTACAAACCCAGATGATTTATTAGAAGAATATGTGGCTGCTGGGGTTGATATGATCACTGTCCATAAGGAAGTTACTCCACATCTTGATAGAACTCTAACTAGAATTAGAAACTTAGGCTGTAAAGCTGGAGTTTCTATAAATCCAGGGACATCTCTTTCTGGATTGGAATTCTTGTTAGAAAAACTTGATTTAATACTTATTATGAGTGTTAACCCTGGATTTGGAGGTCAATCATTTATCAATTCTTCAATAGATAAAATTTCAGCTGTTAGAGACCTAGTTTCATGTAAACCTATAAATATTCAAATTGATGGAGGTGTAAACAATGTGATTGCACCTCAAGTAATTAAAGCAGGCGCTAATGTATTAGTTGCTGGATCTGCTGTTTTTTCAGGGTCTGATATTAAAAGTTATCAAAAAAATATTGCTTCACTTCGTTGTAAAACATAAATTATGGGGTGTCTCAATTATAATATAATTTTTGATTTAGATGGGACTCTAGTTCATTCAGTTCCAGATATGCATAATGCAATAAACAAAACTCTAACCCAATATAATTTAGCAAATATATCTGAACAGAAGCTACAAACTTTTGTTGGACAAGGCATGGTATCTTTATCCAAAAAAGTTGTAGATTATTGCGGCGGCCATGAAGAATTATATGAAACTGTCTTTAAAAGTTATAGACAGAATTATTCTGATGAGCCTTACAAATATAGTACTCTAATGCCTGGAGTAATGAACGCTCTTAATTACTTTTACAGCCAAAAAATTCCGATGGGAATATGTACCAATAAAAGACAATTTGTTACTGAAAAACTAATTAAACAGATGAGTTTAGACAAATTTTTTGACGTTGTCATTGGAGCACAAGATAATATACCACTGAAGCCAGAACCTGACATGATTCAGTTAACAATTAATCAATTTAATTCAATCAAGGGCTCTTTTTTTATGGTAGGTGACACTTCTAATGATATAGATGCTGCTAAATCTGCAAATATTAGGTCTATTGCCGTTAATGGAGGTTATACACATGTTGATATAAATTCTCTAGGTGCAGATTATACTTTAGACACAATGGAAGAGATTATTGATCTTTTTAGGTCATTTAAATTGGGTCCCAACTAAAGACATCACCACTCCTATCATTAGGTGTCATTGAGCTTCTAAGTGATGGATAAGCCCTCTCAGCTATTTCATGAGGGGTCCAGCCTGAATCAGAGTGGACACTTTTTACAGGTCTGTTTTGATTATATATAAAAAGTTCATTTAATCTTGCACTGAAAATTTGTCCAGTAACTTCTTTTGCAGCAGCAGATGCTAAGAAAACAGCTAAAGGAGCATTCTTTTCAGGAGTCATTTTTTTAAGCCTTTCGACTCTTTCTTTTTCAGACTCTGTAGTTGAAGGAATTGAGTTTGTCATTCTGCTCCAAGCAAATGGAGCAATACAATTCGATCTGACATTGTATCTGCTCATATCCAATGCAATAGATTTTGATAACCCAGCAATACCTAGTTTAGCAGCTGAATAATTAGCTTGACCAAAATTACCAATTAAACCAGATGTACTAGTCATATGAACATATGAGCCTGATTTTTGCTCACGGAAATAAGGAGCAGCCGCTCGGCTAACGTAAAAACAACCATTTAAATGCACGTTAATAACACTTTCCCAGTCAGATGGTTCCATTTTATGAAAAATTGTATCTCTTAAAATACCCGCATTGTTAATAACAATATCAATTTTGCCAAATGTATCTATAGCCTTTTTAATGATCAATTGGGCACTTTCCCAAGTAGAAACACTCTCGTTACTAATAACTGCTTTACCTCCCTTTTGTGTAATTAACCCAGTAGTCTCTTCAGCGGGAGAATTTGAACCACCCTCACCAGTCAATGAAACTCCTATATCATTTACAACTATAGATGTTCCTTCTGCAGCTAGTGCTAAAGCTATTTCTCGACCGATACCTCCACCTGCACCAGTTACAATAGCTACTTTATCCTTAAGTTCTAAATCAATACTCATGAGTTAAATTCCTAAATAGTTCAATATTTATAATATAAATTTTTAGTTATTAAGTCACCAAAATTATTTTGAATAACCTAACTGTTGATAATAAGAATTTATATGATATTAACTAAGCAGAGTGGCCTCGTAGCTCATCTGGATAGAGCGCAAGATTCCTAATCTTGAGGTAACAGGTTCGAGTCCTGTCGAGGTCACCATCATTCAATAAAATCAATGGTTTAATATTTAGTCTTTAAACAAACTTGTAAATTATTTCATTAAAAATCTATGTTAATTCCATAGAAAACAGAGTCTTTTTTAAATTCAAAATATGAAAATGGAGAATTATTGTAGATAATTTTATCATTAACTTTTGAAGGGTTCATTTGAAACGACTGTCCATTTCCAAAACTATAAATCATTTTATTTTTGGATTTAATTTTAAAAGTATGTTTTGAGCTTTTTGCATCGCTATTAGAATATCTATTTTTTGTTTCTAACGATTTATTAGCTTTTCGATTTCCAAATGAGAAAAATGATTTTAAATATTTATTTATTTTATCATCATATTGATAATGATTAAAAAGTTTGTTGGCAAATTTTTCAATATCGTTACCAAAAACGACAGAGGAGTTTGTTAAAAAAGTGGCCACTACTATAAATTTGACTAAGTTTGAATTTAGTATCATCAAAGTATAACCCCTAATTTAATATCTATGCTATAAATTATTAATAATAAATAAATTTTAACAAGAGTCAAAAATTGGAAATTTATCAGTCTGTGATTGTATTAAAGTTTCTTATACTTATATCTAGATAGTAATAAAATTGCACTTTAATATCTAATGCTTATATTTTTAACATTTATACTCATATTCTGGACAACATAATAATTATGGATTTTTTTAATGATTTCAAAATATCTTTTGTAGAAATCAAAAGAGGTGCAATAAGATATAGAAAAGGTGGAAGTGGTCCTCCACTATTAATGTTACATGGTAATCCACAAACACATGCAATGTGGCATAAAGTTGCGCCAGCTGTTGTAAAGAATTTTACAGTAATTTGTCCCGATATTCCTGGTTATGGTAAATCATTCAAACCTAATTTATCAGAAAACCATAAAGAGTATTCAAAAGTCAGTATGGCTAATGACTTAATAGAATTTATGAAATTATTAGGTTTTACGTCTTTTTACATAATTGCACACGATAGAGGAGCAAGAATAGCTCATCGCTTAGCTTTAGATTTTCCAGATAAAGTTTTAAAAATAATATTACTAGATATTATTCCTACCATTGAGCATTTTGAAAGAACAAACATGGATTTTGCAATGGGCTATTATCATTGGTTTTGGTTGGCGCAGAGAAATCCTATTCCTGAGTCTGTAATTAGTAAAGCGCCTGAAGAGTGGTTTTTTGCACATACATCAAGAGAAAAGAAGAAAAAAGATTTTTTTTCAAAAAAAGCTTTGAATGATTATATCGAATGTGTAAAAAATCCAGAAACTATAAATGCAATATGTGAAGATTATAGAGCTGCTGCCTCAATTGACTTAATAGATGATAAAATAAGTAGAGAAAATAAAATTAAGATAAGTGTACCTATATTAGTTTTATGGGGCAAAAAAGGTAAGATTGGGCAATGGTATAAACCTTTATCGATTTGGAAAGAATATTGCTCTAACGAAGTAAAAGGGTATGGAATTGACACAGGTCACTATTTAGCGGAAGAAAACCCTGAGGAAATCATTAAAAATATTAAAGAATTTTTAACATAGATAAGAATGAGGTTTTAAATTTAAAAATGAATGAAATTAAAATAAATGAAATGAATAATCACTTGCCAAATTGGGATCTTTCAGAAATATATAAGAATATCAAGGACCCAAATATTGCAAAAGATATAAAAGAAATTAAAGCGTTATCTGATGATTTCTTAACAAAATGGAAAGGGAAAATAAATAAACTAGGTGCGTCTGATTTTGTAATTTGTATAGAAAAGTATCAAGCAATAAACGAAGCTATCTACAAAATAGGAACGCACAGCAGCTTATTATTTGCCACAAATATGGAAGATCCTGAAATTACAAGATATAATTCTTCCATTTCAGACCAAATAACTAAGATACTCTCTTCTTTAATTTTTTTCACATTAGAATTGTCAAAAATAGATGAAAATACAATTGACAAATGGATGAAAGATAAAAGTGCGCAAACATGGGAACCATTTCTAAAAATATTGAGAAAAAGAAATCCATATCTCTTAGACCCATTAGTAGAAGAAATTTTAATTGAAAAATCTGCTACTGGAAGATCTGCTTGGGTTAGACTTTTTGATGAAACTTCAGCAGCTCTCCGCTTTCCTTTTAGAAAAGATTTGCTAAGTGAAGCTGAAATTCTAAATCTTCTATCTGATAAAGATCCAGAAAATAGAAAAATTGCAGGTAAATCTCTTTCAGACATTTTAGATAAAAATAAGCGTATATTCTCAATGATACTGAATGTAATTTCCCGAGATAGATATATTGAAGATAACAAAAGAGGATTTCATAGGATAATGTCTTCTCGCAATTTGGATAATGATGTTGAAGATGAAGTGGTTGATGCACTTGTAAATACTGTCGATAAAGCAATGCCAAAGCTCACGCATAGATATTATAAATGGAAGGCTAAACAGTTTGGTAAAAGTAAGTTGGAATGGTGGGATAGGAATGCTCCATTACCTCAAACATCAGACAAAACCATTAAATGGTTAGATGCTAAGAGTATTATTTTAGATTCTTTTTCTTCGTTTCATCCAAAAATTTCTAATTTGGCAGAATTATTTTTCAAAAAAAACTGGATAGATGCAAGTGTGAGGCAGGGTAAGGCATCAGGTGCTTTTGCACATCCATCAGTACCTTCTTTACACCCTTATATTTTAGTTAACTACCAAGGTAAAATAAGAGATGTCATGACTTTGGCTCATGAATTAGGACACGGAGTACATCAAATCTTAGCAGCTAAAAATGGTTTGTTAATGGCCGAAACACCTTTAACGCTAGCAGAAACGGCGTCAGTTTTTGGTGAAATGTTAGTATTTAGAAAATTATTGGATGAAAGCTCAGTAGAACAAAAAAAACAATTATTAGCAGGTAAAATTGAAGATATGTTAAATACTGTTGCTAGACAAATTGGTTTTCATCAATTTGAAGTTAAATTTCATGAAGCAAGAATAAAATCTGAATTAACACCCGATGAAATAAGTGATATTTGGATGGAAACTCAGAAACATGCCGTTGGACCATATGTTAACCTTAATAATGATTATAGAGTATTATGGGGCTATATCCCGCATTTTGTACATACACCATTTTACGTTTACGCATATGCATTTGGAGATGGTTTAGTTAATGCTCTTTGGTATGCCTATCAAAAAAGTGATAAAGATGAGTTTTCAAAAAAGTATATTGAGATGTTATCTTCAGGCGGGACAAAAAGTCATAATGATTTACTAAGACCATTTAATTTAAGCGCTTATGAAGATAGTTTTTGGGATAAAGGCATTTCCATGATTACTAGTTTAATGGATGAGCTGGAGGCTTTACAAAACTAAATAACAATTTCCATAGAGTTTTAACAATAATGACAAACAAAAATAATTTTCGTGATGAACTAAGTTCCTCAATGACTGGAGGAAGACTTAGACGTTATGCAAAAGTTACCTCTGCAATGGGAGGGCTAGCAGCTAGGCTGGCTGGTGAAAAATATTTGGGAATAAAAATAGATAGGGAGCAACATGCTTCTGACTTAAGAGCGGCCCTTGGTGGATTAAAAGGACCTTTAATGAAAGTAGCTCAGATTTTAGCTACCATCCCTGATGCACTTCCTAAAGAATATGTCAATGAACTATCACATCTCCAAGCAGATGCACCATCAATGGGTTGGCTTTTTGTCAAAAGAAGAATGAAAGCTGAACTAGGTGAGAATTGGTTAACTAACTTTAAAGATTTTGATAAACAAGCCTCTGCTGCTGCTTCACTTGGTCAAGTTCATTTCGCTAAAAGTATTGATGGAAAGGAACTGGCCTGTAAATTACAATACCCTGATATGGGTTCAGCAGTCCAAGCTGATTTAAAACAGCTGAAACTAATTTTTTCATTATATGAAAAGTATGACTCAGCTATATCAACTGAAGCCATACACGAAGAATTGTCTGATCGATTAAAAGAAGAACTCGACTATTCACACGAAATTAAAAATTTAAAATTATATAGGCACATGTTATCAGACCATAGTGAAATCACTTTGCCAGATCCTATTGAAGACTTATCTACTAACAGACTTCTTACTATGACGAAGGTTCATGGTGTAAAAATTATGGACTTTATTGCTAATAATTCTGGAATAAAAATGAGAAATCAAGTTGCTATGAATATGTTTAAAGCTTGGTACATACCATTTTACAAATTTGGTGTTATTCACGGTGACCCGCATTTAGGAAATTATACAATTCGACCTGATGGTGGTGTTAATCTAATGGATTTTGGATGTATAAGAATATTTAGACCTGACTTTGTTACAGGTGTAATTGAGTTATATAAAGCTCTTAGGGATGGAGATGAAGAACAGGCAGTTAACGCTTATAAGAGGTGGGGTTTTGAAAATCCCTCAAAAGAACTAATAAGTGTATTAAATATATGGGCTAATTTCATTTATCAACCTTTATTAGAAGACAAAGTGAGATTAATTAATCCAAGTGAATCAGGTCAATATGGAAGAGAAACTGCAGAAAAAGTCCATGAAGAATTAAAAAAAATAGGAGGTGTAAAGCCTCCTAGAGAATTTGTCTTAATGGATAGAGCTGCAGTTGGATTAGGCTCAGTTTTTATGCATTTAAAAGCAGAAGTTAATTGGTATAGAATTTTCCATGATTTAGTTGGTAACTTTAATGAAGCAACATTAACCAAAAGACAACAACAGGCTATAAAAAAATCAGGTTTAGATAGTTCTTAATTATCAATTAATATTTTGTAATATTGTGTCTAAAGATTTTTTTGCATCTCCATAAACCATTCTAGAATTTTCTTTAAAAAACAGAGGATTTTCTATGCCAGAATATCCTTTTCCTTGTCCTCTTTTTGAAATAAAAACTTGTTTAGCTTTCCAAACTTCTAAAACGGGCATTCCTGCAATTGGACTATTTGGGTCCTCTTGTGCAGCCGGATTAACAATATCATTTGCTCCAAGTATCATTACAATGTCAGTTTCAGGAAAGTCAGAATTAATTTCATCCATTTCTAATACAATGTCATATGGTACTTTAGCTTCAGCAAGTAGAACATTCATGTGTCCTGGAAGACGACCTGCAACTGGATGAATTCCAAATCGAACTTCTTTCTTTTTCGCTCTTAATCTTGAAGTTAATTCAGAAACAGCGCTTTGTGCTTGCGCTACAGCCATCCCATAACCTGGAACAATTATTATTTTATTTGCTTCATTTAACGCAGATGCAACAGATTCTATATCTATTGGTTTCATTTCGCCTTCTATATCCATAGCAGGTCCACTTGTATCACCCCATCCACCAAGAATAACAGACAGAAAATTTCTATTCATTGCTTTGCACATTATATATGAAAGTATAGCCCCTGAAGACCCTACAAGAGCTCCAGTAACAATTAAAAGATCATTTCCTAGCATAAAACCAGTAGCAGCAGCAGCCCAACCAGAATATGAGTTAAGCATTGAGACCACAACTGGCATGTCTGCACCACCAATAGCGAGGACTAGATGCGCTCCTATAACAAAGGCAATAATTGTCATTATGATTAATGTCCAGTTACTTTCATGATTTAGAAACATATAACCAAGAAATAAACATCCAAATAACATGGCTAAATTTAAAGCATGTCTACCAGGTAAGATTAGCGCCTTACCTGTAATAATTTCTGATAGTTTTCCGAAAGCTACAATAGATCCTGTAAAAGTAATTGCACCAATAAACACACCAATAAAAACCTCAACGTTATGTATCGTTAGCTGAGATGAGGACATTTCTATATGTGGCAACATAGCTGAATTTATTCCAATAAAGACAGCTGCCAATCCTACAAAAGAATGAAGAGCAGCAACTAGTTGAGGCATACCTGTCATTTGAACTTTTTTAGCAACAATGGCTCCTATAAATGAGCCAATAACTATTGCACCAATTAACCAATGAAGCCATTTTGTTAAAAAAACTTGATTACCAAAAATAGTTGCTGCTACAGCAATTACCATTCCTACTATGCCATACCATACAGCCCTTTTTGCTTTTTCTTGATTGCTTAAACCTCCTAAAGCAAGAATAAAAAGCACACTAGAAGTAATATATGAAGCAGTAAGTATTCCAATAGTCATTTTTAAATCCTCTACTTAGCTTCTTTGAAACATTGCTAACATCCGTTTAGTAACCATAAATCCTCCAACAATATTAATTGTTGCGATAAAAATAGAGACTAATGCTAAGATACTAACAATATCATTATCAGTTTTCATCTGCAATAAAGCACCAATTATAATAATACTTGAAATAGCGTTTGTTACTGCCATAAGAGGTGTATGAAGAGAATGTGAAACATTCCAAATGACTTGATAACCTACAAAACATGATAATATAAAAACTATAAAATGTTGCATAAAATCAGCAGGTGCGTAAATGCCCATAAACCAAGTTATTAAAGCTCCGATAATTAAAAGCACGACCTGTAATTTACCAGCTTTCTTTTCAGCATCTATTTTATCCTTAGTAATTTCTTCAACAGTTTTTTGTTTTGTATTCTTACTAGTATGTTTTGCTATAGCGTCTATTTTTGGCTTTGGAGGAGGGAAAGTTATCTCTCCATTATGAAGTACAGTTGCGCCTCTTATTACATCATCTTCCATATTAGTAATTGGAACACCATTCTTTTCAGGTGTTAAATCATCAATCATATGCCGAATGTTTGTTGAATATAAATTTGATGACTGCGTAGCCATTCTACTTGGTAAATCTGTATACCCAATCACTCTCACTTTATTCTTTGTCTCCACCATTTTATCAGGTTTTGTTACATCACAGTTTCCGCCTTGTTCAGCGGCTAAATCAACTATAACAGAACCTGGTTTCATCAAGTCTACCATTTCCTTAGGCCAAAGTTTTGGTGCAGGCATTCCAGGGATAAGAGCTGTAGTGATTACTATGTCAATCTCAGGAGCTTGTTCTCTAAATAACTCCATTTCTTTTTTAATAAATTCTTTGGAGGCAGGCTTTGCATAACCATCATCACCAGTACCGTCGGATTTAAAATCAAGCATTAGGAATTCTGCTCCCATTGATTCGATTTGTTCTGCAACTTCTGGTCTTACATCAAATGCTCTAACAATAGCACCCATGGACTGAGCAGTCCCAATTGCTGCAAGTCCTGCAACTCCAGCCCCTATTACAAGTATTTTAGCAGGAGGAACCTTTCCAGCAGCAGTAATTTGTCCAGTGAAAAATCTTCCAAATTGGTTTCCGGCTTCAATTATCGCTCTGTATCCTGCAATATTAGCCATTGAAGATAAGGCATCCATTTTTTGAGCTCTGCTTATACGGGGAATCATATCCATAGCTTGAACTGTTACCTTTTTCTTTTTTAAATTTTCAAGTAAAGGTTTGTTTTGTCCAGGCCAAATAAAACTTATGATATGCTGATTTACTTTAACTTTTGTAAGCTCTGTCTTTTCAGGCCCTCTTACTTTTAATATAATATCTGACTCTTTCCAAAGTTGGTCAGCATTTTTAACAATTTTGACCCCAGCGTCTTTAAAGTCTTTATCTGAAAAATTAGCATTTATACCAGCGTTAGATTCTAAAATGCATTTATAACCTAATTTTTGAAGTTGCTTTGCACTTTCAGGTGTCATAGCAACTCTGTTTTCACCTTTAAAAATTTCTTTTGGACTTCCAATGATCATATATAATGTCCTCATTACAATGTGTTGAATAATTTGTTAATATTAAATTACAAAATATTCATAAAGTTTTATAAAAAAAAACCGCAGTTAATATTTATGCGGTTTCGTAAGGTTATAGTATTACTTCTAGCCTAGTAACCTTCTCTCTCTAATCTCTTCCTCATAAGTTTCCTAACCCTTCTGGTACTTTCAGCCATTTCTCGCGCTTTTCTTTCAGAAGGTTTTTCATAAGCTCTCCTGTTTTTCATTTCTCTGAACATACCCTCTCTTTGCATTTTCTTCTTTAATACTCTAAGAGCTTGGTCAACATTATTGTCACGGACAGAAACGTACATATTTGAAACTTTCAATTATTATAATTAAAAATAGCGAAATACCATATTATATAAGGTTATGGCAAGTGTTTTAAATATTATTAATCATTATATTTATATTCAATTGGTCCGATGTATGCGATAAGTAAATATGTGTCTCTTAATTTAGGTAGTAATGTGCATGATAAAAAAACAAATAGATAATACTCAATTAAAAATTGACTTAATCAAAGCAATGATCCCACATGTTCCCTTTGATGGATGGAGTTTTGAAGCCTTAGAACAAGGAGCGATTGATATAGACTTTGAACAAGAAAAAAATATTGATGTTCGTACGGATATTTACAAAGATTTATTCAAAAATGGTTCTATTGATTTCATAGATATTTTTTCAGAAATGATAGATATGGAAGTAAAAAACAACTACCAATTGATAGAACCCAAACCAGAAAGAGTCCCAGAAAAAGTAAAAAAAATTATTTTGATGAGACTTTCACTTTGCCAAAAATATAAAGAGGCTGTTAGATCATCATTACCACTGACTGCACTTCCTAAAAATTCAAGAAAATCGATAAATATACTTTATAAAACTTGCAACAGTATCTGGAGAATGGTGGGAGATAAGTCTACAGACTTCTCTTTTTATACTAAAAGGTTTTCATTAGCAGCTGTATATTCATCTACTCTACTTTTTTGGTTAAATGACACATCTAGTGATCAACAAGAGACATCGTTTTTTTTAGACAGAAGGTTAAATGATATAAGTAAAATACCCAATTTAAAAAAACCTTTTTCTTTTATTAAAAAAGTTTCAGATAATGTTAATAAAACAAAAAGTACTCTGAAAATAAAATCTATTTTTGAGGTTTTAAAGAAATTAAACCAAATAAAAAATTCTAGTTTTAGCTAAATAATATAATTTTCAATTAAAGTATAATGCCAATTAAAATACACGATAATTTACCTGCAAGAGAATTACTTCTAAATGAAGTTGTTGATGTAATTAATAGTAGTAGTGCTGAAAAGCAAGATATCAGACCTTTAAAGTTTTTATTATTAAACTTGATGCCAAAAAAACTTCAAACTGAAGTTCAATTTGCACGACTTCTTGGGGCATCTCCATTACAAATAGAACTTACTTTAATGACTACAGAATCTTATATCCCTAAAAATACAAAAAAAGAGCATTTAATTGAATTTTATAAGACTTTGGATGATATCAAACATAATTTTTATGATGTTTTAATAATCACTGGTGCACCAGTTGAGACTGTTCCATTCGAGAAAGTAAAGTATTGGCAAGAATTAAAAGATATTATTTTATGGTCATCAACCAATGTTTTCAGAAAAATTGGAATTTGTTGGGGGGCCCAAGCTTTATTGAAAATACTTCATAATATTGATAAACACTCAATGAAAGAAAAACTATTTGGAGTATTTGATCATAATTTAAATCAAGAAAATCAATATAGGCTTCTGCAAGGTTTTATAAATAGATTTCCAATGCCAGTATCGCGTTATACTGAAAATAGAGAACATGAAATTGTTAGTTCTGGGCTAGAAATTTTAGCTTTTTCTCAAAATTCAGGAATAGGCATGGTCAGATGTCCCAAAACAAAAGATTTATTCATCCTAAACCATTTAGAATATGATGCTGTTACGCTTAAAGAAGAGTTTTTTAGGGATAAACATGAGAATATACACACAGAAATCCCTGCGAACTATTTTCCTAATGATGATACAACTAAGGACCCAATAAACAGGTGGCGACCTTATGCATTCTTGTTATTTACTAACTTTATAAATGAAGTTTATCAGGATGTACCTTTTGATTATGTTACAAAGAATATTACATAATTCTTTTATTATAATGTCCCATTTTTCTACCTGGCTTTATTTGTTTTTTATTATATAAATGTAATATGTAATCTTGGTTATTCATTATATTGCCAATATTTTTAACTTCTTCTCCAATTAAATTTGTCATTTCCCATTTTCCACTACATTCAACGTCCTTTACAGGTAAACCACATATCGTTCTAATTAAAATATCAAATTGACTATTATCACATCCGTCCATAGTCCAGTGAAATGAGTTATGAGGTCTTGGTGCTATTTCATTGAAAAGAATACTGCCATCTAAAAGTTCAAAGAGTTCAACAGCCAAAACGCCATAAAAGTTTAAATTTTGTGATAATGCTTTTGTTTTTAATCTTAAATCTTTTTCAATGATATTATCTATAATTGCTGGAGCAATAGTTTTATTTAAAATACCTTGTTTGTGGAAATTTTCTGATATTGGAAAAAAACCATCACTGTTGTCAAAGCTTTTAAAGTACATTATAGAAATTTCTCTTTTGAAATCTAGTTCTTCTTCTAAAACACACTCAACAGATCCTAAACTTTCCCACAATTCAAACAAATTTGAATTTTTGTTAATCCTTACTTGTCCTTTGCCGTCATAACCTAAGGAGTTGGTTTTTAATACACCTTTATTGCTCAGAGATATAGAGGCTGTTATTAAATCGTCAGAGTTCTTAATCAAATACCATTTAGGTGTTTTAAAACCAGATTTAACAGCCATTTCCTTTTCTTTTGAACGTATTTGCGCACACCTGAGTACAATACTGCTGGGAATTACTTTGGTTTTACTAGCTAATAACTCAAGGGATTTAGAGGGGATATTTTCAAATTCTGAAGTTGCACATACGACATTATTTGAAAATTCTACTAGTTTGTCAAAGTCGTTCCACTCGCCATAGGTTACTTTACTAACAACTGACTCAGCAGGATTATCGCCTTTGGGACAATATAAATGAGTTTTGTATCCAGCTCTTTTTGCAGATAAGGCGATCATTTTACCTAATTGCCCACCCCCAAGAATACCAATTATATTTTCATCTACAGGTAATATTGGAAGATCAGTGTTATTAGTCATTTTTTTTAGGATTTTCTGGCACTTTATTAGTTTGATTAGAAAGCCATTTTTTTAACATAATACTGATATTTTCATTAGATAAGCTTAAAATTTTAGCAGCATAAATAGCAGCGTTAATAGCGCCAGCCTTCCCTATAGACATAGTTGCTACGGGAACACCAGCCGGCATTTGCACTATAGAAAGAAGACTATCTATTCCGTTTAAAGCTGAACTTTGAATAGGAACACCTATCACAGGTAAATTTGAATGAGAAGCAATCATGCCGGGTAAATGTGCAGCACCACCAGCACCGGCAATTATAACTTGGATAGAAGTATTTTCAGCATGTATTGCAAAATCATGCATTCTATCAGGAGTTCTATGGGCAGATATGATTTTGGCCACAAATGGAATTTTTAACTGGTTCAATGTCTGTTCTGAGAATTTCATAGTTTCCCAGTCACTTTGACTGCCCATTATCAGAGCGGCAATAGGTTTTCCATTGATTTGTTCCATATTAAAACTCTTAATAGGTTAATATTACTACATAAATTTATTTACAAATTATATCTACTTTTTAAGTAGATTAATTTTCATCACTATTAGTCTCTATTGATCCACCAGCTTTAATAATAGCATTCTCAAGATCGTCTTGAGTGCACAAACTTAATAAAACAGGGTGTTTAGCAGTAATATTCGAAATATTCCAGTGGCTTCTAGTACGAATTTTTTCAATAGTATCTTTTGTTGTGCCGATTAATTTTGATATTTGATTATTTTTCACTTCAGGGTGATTTTTGACAATCCAAGCGATGGCATCAGGTTTATCTCCTCTTCTTGCTAAAGGGATATACTTAGGGCCTTTATTTTTATTTTTATTCTCTGGTAGTGAAGAAGCAGATTTTTTAAGAGATAGTGTAGTATCGTTACAGCAATTATCAATTTCTTCTTGGGTAAGTTGACCATTAAGTATAGGGTCAAAGCCTAAAATACCCTGACCAACATCACCATCTGCAATAGCTTGAACTTCAAGTACGTGAAGATTACAAAACTCAGAGATTTGTTCAAAGGTTAATGTTGTATTGTCAATTAACCATACTGCTGTCGCTTTTGGCATAAGTAATGAGGACATTTTTTAAACTCCAATTAACCTTATTTAAACATTTTATAAGAATAAGATTATTACATACAATAGCATTACATTATATTTTGTATCACTATACTTATTAAACTTATTAATTCCATGAAACATTTAAATAATTAAGTTGAAACATTTAGTTTGTCAATCTAAGAAGTTTAGATTTTTTTGGGAAGGGGGAGCATGTATTTCGGAAAATTAATTTTAATTTTCTCGTTTAAAAAATCACCCTCTAATGCTTTGTCCTTCTCAAAACTATACAAATGAGACAAGGTAATTTTGGCTATTCCATACCAAAGATCATCATCATTATTATATAATAAGGAAACTATCTCTCCAATTTCTTTACTATTTAAAAATATTTTTTTCTCATTAAGTTCAATCAGCTTCATATATGATAGCTTTTTGCTTTTATAAGTAACCGGAACATATTTTCTTTTAACTAAACCTTTCCATTTAATTCTTGCATTCACTTCTTGACCTATGAAGCAACCTTTTTCAAAACTAATTCCACCTAACAAATCTAAATTAGTTTCTAAAGGAAGAGAGACATTTGTTTCTATTTCTTTTGAGCCCTCTAAAATACAGTTTTTATATCTTAATAAATCATACCAATTTATATTTTCATTATCATTCACATCGTCATTTTTAGACAGGTTCTTAACATAAACTCTTTTGAGGTCTTCGTTAAAAAATCTTTTATCAATCAGAGCATATGTAGAATTCTCACTCTTAGTTGTTACTAAGACTTCACAACTTGTTTTTTCTATTGAAACTTCTCTTCTTAAATTATACATATTTAGTTTTTTAATTAGTTGGTCTTGCTGGTCTTTATCATATTCGATATAAATTGATTTATCATATAAAGAATTATCAATAATAATTGAACTTACTAACATATCAAATAATATTCTACCTTGGGGTGATAATAATGCACTTGGTAAAAGTTCTCTTGGTTTTAACTTGGTAATATCAGATGTCAGAATGTTGTTTAAGAATTCAATGCTATTTTCACCTGAGACTTTTAAAACTTTTCTGTTTTTAAGATGAATCTTTTTATTTTCCATAATTAGTTAAGATTCAATTTTGTTAATTGCGCTTATAACAGCAATAATTGGCGCAACAGTTATGCTTGTATCAATTCCACATCCAAAAATAGAATTTTGTCCATTATTAAATTTAAGTTCAACATATGCTGCTGATTCAGCTTTTGAAGTTGCACTTCTAGTGTTCTGACCAAAATCTTCTAATGTAAATTGCAAGTCAAAATTCTCACGTACTCCATTTACAAACGCAGAAATAGGTCCATTACCTTGTGAAGAAAACTGAATAATTTCATTTTTATAACTAACTTTAGCATTAATTATCTCTAAGTTTGTTTCTCTATTAGCCCCTTCGACTTTAAAATCAATTAATTCAAATGGTTTTTTTACAATGAAGTTTTCATTAAAAGTTTGCCAAATTATATTACTTGTAATCTCATTTCCACTCTTATCTGCAATTTTTTGAACATTGGCTGACAATTCTATTTCTGCACCTTTTGGCAATCTTATTTGATAATCCGTTTCTAACAACCAAGCAGTTCCACCTTTTCCAGACTGACTATTAACTCGTATTATAGCCTCATATGTTCGACCAATGTCAGCTGGATCAATAGGTAAGTATGGGACAGCCCATTTCTCACTTTTAGAGTTTTCTATATTATCCATTCCTTTTCTTATAGCATCTTGATGACTGCCTGAAAATGCTGTATGCACTAGTGATCCCGCATATGGATGTCTTTCATGAACTGGAAGCCTATTACAAAATTCTGCAGTTTCTATCAAATTATTTATTTTGCTAAAATCTAGATTTGGATTTATACCTTGGGTAAATAAGTTAAGCCCTAATGTTACCAAGTCAACGTTACCAGTACGCTCACCATTTCCAAATAAAGTTCCTTCAACTCTATCTGCACCTGCCATTAAGCCTAGTTCGGTTGCAGCTATAGCCGTACCCCGATCGTTATGAGGATGTAGTGATAAAATCACCCTTTTTCTTTCGCTAAAATTATTTCCCATCCACTCTATTTGATCTGCATGAATATTTGGGGTGGACATTTCAACAGTAGCTGGAAGATTAATTATTACAGGCTTATCAACACTAGCTTGCCATACATCCAAAACATTTTCACAAACTTCTAAGGCGTATGGTAGTTCTGTTCCTGTAAAACTCTCAGGAGAATATTGTAATCTTATATTAGATGAAACTAATTGATGCAAATTATCGGCAATTATTTTAGCTCCATCAGTTGCTATTTTTTTAACACCTTCCATAGTCTCTTTGAAAACAACTTCTCTTTGTAAAGTACTTGTAGAATTGTAAAGATGGATAATTGCATTTTCGCACCCTTTTAGACTTTCTATAGTCTTAATAATTAGCGGTTTTCTTGATTGAGTAAGAACTTGCACGGTTACATCATCGGGTATGTGTCCTTCTATTATCAATTCTCTAACAAAATTAAAATCAGTATCAGATGCAGATGGGAAGCCTATTTCAATTTCTTTAAAGCCCATGTTGACTAATTGCTTAAACATGCGCATTTTTCTAATTGAATCCATAGGCTCAACTAGCGCCTGATTACCATCTCGTAAATCAACTGAGCACCAAGTAGGTGCTTTCGTTATTATTTTATTAGGCCATTTCCTATTTGAAATTTGTATAGCAGGATACGGATTATATTTATTGTAGTTTTTATTCATAATTCTAGACCTTTATTATAAGCTCAAAACTTGATTTAATTATTTAACAAAAATTGACCCGAACTCCTTAGAGCACGGGTTTCTTAATAAATTAAGAACTTTTATAGGATTTGAATTATTATTTTTCATAGTAAAAAGACTTTATCAATTGTATAATTATTTAGTCAAGTTCTAAGAAGTTTTTTAAAATTTTAACGTTGCCAAAAAGTATGTTTAAAACTACTTTGCAGTGAGATAATTAAGGTTAGAATTTATTTTGAATTGTAGGATTTTAATGACAGATATTAATCTAATAAGAAATTTTTCTATTATAGCTCATATTGATCATGGTAAATCAACACTTGCAGATAGGTTAATACAAGAATGCAAAGGTTTAGCGGATAGGGAGATGAAGGAGCAAGTGCTTGATAATATGGAAATTGAAAGAGAAAGAGGAATTACCATAAAGGCTCAAACTGTTAGACTATTATACAAACATACGGATGATAAAACATATACATTGAATTTAATGGATACCCCTGGGCATGTCGATTTTGCTTATGAAGTTTCTAGATCTTTGTCAGCGTGTGAAGGATCATTGCTTGTTGTAGATTCTTCTCAAGGTGTGGAAGCACAGACCCTCGCCAATGTTTATCAGGCAATTGAAGTTAATCATGAAATTGTAACTGTACTTAATAAGATTGATTTACCAGCTTCTGAACCTGAAAGAATAAGAAAACAAATTGAAGATGTTATAGGTTTGCCAGGTGAGGAAGGAATAGAAGTTTCCGCAAAAACAGGTTTAGGAATAAAAGAAGTTTTATCTTCTTTGGTAGAAAAATTAGATCCACCTGTTGGAGATGCGAGTGCCTCTTTGCAAGCCCTTCTCATAGATAGTTGGTACGATCCTTATTTAGGTGTCCTTACATTAGTTAGGGTTGTAAATGGGACATTAAGAAAGGGTCAAAAAATTCGTTTTATGTCAACAAAAGTATCACATACAATCGAAAAACTAGGTATATTTACACCCAAAATAATGGATGTGGACATGCTCGGACCAGGTGAAATTGGTTTTATAACAGCTTCTGTAAAAACTGTGGCTGATTGTAAAGTTGGAGATACTATAACTGAAGATCGTAATCCTGTGGAAACTATGTTACCTGGATTTAAACCTTCAGTGCCAGTTGTTTTTTGCGGTCTTTTTCCTATGGATAATGCTCAGTTTTCTGATTTAAGAGAAGCATTAAGTAAATTGTCTTTAAATGATGCATCTTTTAGTTTTGAAGCTGAAACTTCAGCAGCCCTAGGCTTTGGTTTTAGGTGTGGTTTTTTAGGTCTTTTACATATGGAAATAATAAGAGAGAGATTGACTAGAGAGTTTGATTTAGAACTAATCTCCACCGCTCCTTCAGTAGTTTACAAAGTTCAAAAAAACGATAATACGAATGAGTTGCTTCACAATCCAGCAGATTTACCAGATATAAACCATATCAATTACATAGAAGAACCATGGATCAAAGCGACTATAATGGTTCCAGACGAATATGTTGGCTCAGTATTAACACTTTGCACTGAAAGAAGGGGGGAGCAGATAGATTTAACATACGCAGGAACCAGAGCTATGATTGTTTATAAATTGCCTCTGAACGAGGTGGTTTTTGATTTCTATGATAAATTGAAAAGTATGACCTCTGGTTATGCAAGTTTTGATTATCAAATGGATAATTATAAGAAGGGAGATCTTGTCCGTGTGTCAATATTAGTTAATGGGGATCCTGTTGATGCTCTAGCCATGATAAGTCATAGGGATCAAGCAGAAAATAGAGGCCGTGCTATATGTACAAGGTTAAAAGATTTAATACCGCGGCAACTTTTTAAGGTTGCTTTACAAGCTGCCATCGGAGGGAAAGTTATTGCAAGAGAAACTATATCAGCAATGAGAAAAGATGTTACAGCAAAATGTTATGGTGGTGATATTAGCCGTAAAAAGAAATTGTTAGAAAAGCAAAAAGCAGGTAAAAAAAGAATGAGGCAGTTTGGCAGCGTTGAGATACCTCAGAATGCGTTTTTTGAAGCACTAAAAATGGGTGATAATTAAATTAAACTCTTTTTGAATTAGATGTTTGATTACTTATCTTTTTCCTATCTGACTTCTTTATTCCAAATCCTATGAATAGAAAACTTAATAGTGCAAAAAAAGGAGCTGCTGGTAATAACAATATAGATGATATAAACGGATGCCAAATAAATCCAGAGCAATTTAACACTTCTAGAGCTGAACAAGGATCAATATATCTGCTGACTATAGCTTCAGCTACTTGCAGACTATTTGGAGCAAAATAAAACCAAAATTGTCCCAACTGAGTAATTTCATTTTTATTATCAATTTGTAAAATTATATCAAAGTAGTTGCTAATAAGTGTTAGAATAAAAGAACTTATGCCTAAAAGTATGAAAATTCTTCCTATTATCAACTTTAATATCCTAAAAGTTTGGTTAGAAATTAATTTAAGACTTATAATTACAATTTCAATAAAATAATAGCTTATATTAACTTGCTCGTTAAAATTTGTTGATGTAAAATGCTATTTTTTTGGAGGGGTGGCCGAGCGGTTTAAGGCGCACGCCTGGAAAGCGTGTTGGGGTTAACGCCTCTCAAGGGTTCGAATCCCTTCCTCTCCGCCAATATACAAATATTTAATTTACAATAAAACTAAACCTGAAAAGCCTCTTAAGTATTTAAAATGAAAAAAAATATTCAAAAAGAATTATTAAATTTATTAAAAGAACTTGTTAAAATTGATACTTGTTATCCTCCAGGGAGTAGTAAAGATTTTGGTAATTTTGTAAATTCATATCTTAAAGATAGTGGGTTAGAGGTTAAATCTTTTGGTGTTAATGAAGAGAAAATGAATATTGTAGCCTCAAATTATAAAGGTTTTAAAAAATCAATTGTCTTTAACTCACATATAGACACTGTTAGGCCGATTTTGAGCGAGTGGAAAAGTGACCCATATAGTCTTAAAATTGAAAAAGATTATTCATATGGTCTCGGCGCGGTTAATTGCAAAGGAAGTGCAGCAGTACATTTATATTTAGCAAAAAATTTTAAAAGATTGTTTCCTGACATCAAAGAAAATGTAGTTTTTACTTTTGTAACAGACGAAGAGAATTTAGGACCAGATGGTACAGAATATCTAAGAAAATCAAAGATAATACAACCACATACCCTAATCCTAGGTGCTCCAACTAATAACAATTTTGTTATAGAAGAAAGAGGAGTTTTTTGGGTAGAGGTTAATGTTTTAGGAAAAACTTCTCACGCAGGTGAGCCTCATAAAGGAAAAAATTCAATTGAAAAATCTGCAAAAATAATAAGTGAACTTAGTTCAAAATTTAAAAAAGAACTTAAACAATATGAGGTTGGACCACATAAATCTACAATTAATATAGGGATTGTATCTGGTGGAGAAAATGTAAATGTTGTACCTTCTGAAACTGATATAGTGATTGATAGACGAATTACACATAAAGAAGATGTGAAAAAAGCTTTTACTGAAATTAAAAACTTTATTTTAAGAATTGATAAATCTGCAAAAATAAAATTTCTTACTGGCACAAACCCATTTAAGTCAAATAAATCTAATATTTATCTGAAAGAATTATCTAATTCTAAAGAAGTTATTACGGGTAAAAAACCAAGATTTTTATCTTCCATTGGCGTAAGTGACGGTAGATATTTTGCTGATGATGATGTTAATATTATCAATATTGGACCTGGAACAGGATCTGAAGGCCATAAATCCAATGAAAAATTGATTAACAAAGATCTTCTTGATTATTTTTTCATTTTGGAACATTTTCTACTTAAAATTTAATTTGATAATATCTAGTTAACTAAATGTATGTACGAATTGTGAAATTATCTTTTATGAATGACTTCTCCAAAGAAGCAGCCTCAAATCTTTTAGTACAAATAGGAAAAACAAAGGGGTTTGCAGAAGGAATGCTCCTAAGAATGTCTGTGGATGTTTCTGATACACAAAGATATTCTATGACAGTTTGGCCAAACAAAAAACTTGAAGAAAAAACATGGAAATTATTTGGTGAGGAGATCTTAAAAAAATTAAGAGATACTGGAGCAAGAGTTGAAGTTTCAAAAGGAGAAATCAATGAGATTAATATTTCTAAAGATTTGGACTTAAGTAGTTTTTTAATCGAATGATTTTTTAGTTTTGTTGAATGGCTTTGTTGCAACAATGTATATACCAGACACTATGAAAATTAGAGCTAAAACATCTAACCAAGAGAATTTAACATCTACAAAAATATAATCTATTAGTATGGCTAAAATGGGAACTGCCATGACCGATATAGATGTTACGCTAACTGAAAATTTTTGTAAAATTGTAAAATAAGCCCAATAGGTATATGCGCTTGACAAAAATATACCGTATAAAATAATAAAAAAATGTACATAATTTAAAGATCCAAAATTGTTTAGATCAAAATATAAAGCAAATGGTATTATGGGGAGTATTCCAATGATTTGCTGCCAACCTGCCACAATTAATCCATCAGATTTAATACCACCATACCTTACTATCATAGTCCCTACTGCCCAGCTTAAGCCAGCAGATAAGGTGATGAGAAAACCAAAAACATTTTCAAAAATATTTATTTCAATGGAAAGAAAAAAAATACCCATCATTCCTAAAACTAAAGAAAATATAATAGAAATATTAATTCTTTCATAACCAAAAATAGCTGCAAAAATTGTTGCCCATACAGGCATTGTATACGTTAAAACTGCAGCTCTTCCTCCACCAAGCATACTTATTCCATACAACATTAATACTTGCCATAAGGTGACATTAAAAAAGCTTATCAATACTAAAGGTTTCCAGTCACCTTTAGGAACATTAATTGTTTTAACTTTTTTAAAACCAAAAATTAACAATATAATAAAAGCTGGTATTCCAATAATAACTCTAAAACTTAGAGGTGGAATGACTTCAATTGCAATTTTAAATAAAGACCAAACTGAAGTCCAAACGAGAATTAAAATTATTAAAAGGACAATAGGTAATGTTTTTTTTGAGGAAAGTAATTCCATTGATTGACCAAGATTAAGAAATACTAATTTATATTTTAGATTTTTAACATATTAATTGGATGTGGGTAATTTTTATTTAGAACAATATCCATCATCTAGACTTTTCTAAGTATATGCATTATTTTAATTAAAGTAATAATGGAGAAAAAAATGTTAGTAGTCGTTTCCCCAGCGAAAAAACTTAATATGAACCCTATTAATAAGGTTAAAGAAACCAAACCACTTTTTGCTGAAAACGTAAATGAGTTGATTACTGAAGTCAGAAAATTAAGCTCAGATAATTTAAAAGATCTAATGGGAATCAGCACTCAATTAGCAGAACTAAATAAGAAAAGATTTACGGATTTTGGTAGGCAAGATAGAAAAGCTGCAGCTTTTGCCTTTGCAGGAGATACTTTTAAAGGTTTAGATATAGAAAAGATGGATCAACATGACCTTGAATGGGCTCAAAAACATCTTAGAATTTTGTCTGGTTTGTATGGTTTATTGCGACCACTTGATTCAATTGAACCCTACCGTTTAGAAATGGGGAGTAAATTAAATGGATCTCACGGTAATTCATTATATGAATATTGGGACCATAAAATTTCTAATAATCTGAATCAACACGCGAAAAAAATTGGGACAGGAACTTTAGTAAATTGTGCTTCAAATGAATATTTTAAAGCGATAAATCTTAAAAATCTTTCTTTAAATATCATCACTCCTGTCTTCATGGAACGTAAAAATGGTAAAGAAAAAATTATAAGTTTCTATGCTAAAAATGCTCGGGGAGCTATGGCTCGGTTCATAATTCAAAATCGTTTGGTAAATGAAGAAGATTTGAAAAAATTCAACTTAGACGGATATTCGTATAATGTTGAAAAATCAAAAGAAGGCAAATTTGTTTTTCTTAGGTAATTTCTTTTAATCTAAAATTTAGTGAATCTTAAATTCATTTATTTAATAGTTAAATAAATCGTATTTATTTAAAAAATATTGGATGTTAAAAAATGTCAAAAAATACAATGCCTCTACATAAGGAAGCATGGATTGAAGAATTAGCTATAAAAATTTTTCACGAAATTGAGGTATTAACCAAAGACAAAGTTGGCGTTTCTAGAGAATCTTATGGAAAAGGAGAAACCATAAGCATAAATTATATTATAGATTTAGCAAAAGAATTTGGTTTCTATATTGAAAAAGATGCTGCTGCAAATGTTTATTTTTCATTAGAACAATCTATAAAAAATAATCATATACTAATTGGATCACACATAGACTCTGTTCCTCAAGGAGGTAATTTTGATGGACTTGCAGGAGTAATAGCTGGTTTCTTAATTCTAGTTTATTTAAAAGAAAAAAAAGTCAAAACTTCTTTGCCCATAAAACTGTTAGTATTAAGAGGTGAAGAAAGTGCATGGTATGGAAAAAACTGTATTGGTTCTAAAGCATTGTTTGGTTTAATATCGCAAGAAGATTTAAATTCCACTCATAGAAGCAACGGAAAAAAATTATCAAAAGCTATGACAGAATCTGGTGTAAAATTAGATCAGATTAGAAAATGTAAAACTTTAATAAATAAAAATGAGATTGAAGCTTTTATAGAAATACATATTGAACAAGGCCCAATTTTAGTGGATAAAAATTGGCCAATTGCTGTTGTTACTGGGATTCGAGGTAATTATCGTCATCACAAAATAAGATGTAAGGGTAGAGCTGGACATTCCGGTACTATTCCAAGATATTTGAGAAAAGATGCTGTTTTTGCTGGTGCCGATCTGATAACTCGTATGGACGATCATTGGAATACTATAGAACAACATGGTGGTGATCTTGTTCTAACTTCTGGTATTTTTCATACAGATGTTGACAATCAGGCTATGTCTAGAATACCTGGAGAAATTTTATTTAGTTTTGAATCAAGGAGCCAAGATATTTCAACTCTGGACGCATTAGAAGGATTATTAAGATCGGAATGTAAAACAATAGAAAGAGAAAAAGGGGTCTATTTTGAGTTTGACAATGTAATTAAATCAGATCCAGCTGAATGTAATCAAGGAATTGTAAAAAAACTTTTAGATGCAAGTGAGTCTTTAGGTTTCCCAAGAGCTTCTGTAGCAAGTGGCGCAACTCATGATGCCGCTATATTTTCAAATCAGGGTATAAAAACAGGAATGATTTTTATAAGAAATGACAAGGGATCTCATAATCCAGACGAAAAAATGGAGATAAAAGATTTTATGAAATGTGTTTCAACATTAAATAAATTTTTAAATGATTATGAATAATATATTTTGGTGATTTATGACTCTATTTTTAAATATTCATTTAATCATTTATCTGAATACTTTATATTTTGAAAATGTTAGGTAAGTAAATATTTCAAATGTATGAAGATTTAATACTTAATAAACATGTTTAGATAAGGAAAAATTAAAAATGTTTTCAACTAGTTTCCCCGAAAAAAGTGTTATATCAAGGATAACTGCTAAAATGCTAATAGAAGTTGAAGCAGTTAGATTTAGTTCTAAAGACCCGTTCAAATTTACTTCAGGTTGGGCAAGTCCGGTTTATATAGATTGCCGAAAACTAATTTCTTATCCTCGAGTAAGACATACATTAATGGATTTTGCAGCTTCTGAAATTACACGTAATATTGGGTTTGAAAGTATTGACTCAATCGCTGGAGGAGAAACGGCAGGTATTCCGTTTGCTGCATGGATCGCTGACAGGATGATGCTACCTATGCAATATGTTAGAAAAAAAGCAAAAGGATTTGGAAGAAATGCTCAAATTGAGGGTGATTTTGAAAATAACTCACATATACTTTTGGTTGAAGATTTAACTACAGATGGAAATAGTAAAATAAAGTTTTGTCAAGCACTTCGCCAAGCTGGCGCCAAAGTTGATCACACCTTCGTAGTTTTTTATTATGATATATTTCCACAAACAAGGAAAACATTAGAAGATATTGGCCTACAAATGCATTCACTAGCCACTTGGTGGGATGTTTTGAAAGTAGCTAAGGAGTTTAATTACTTTGAAAATAATGAGATTGCAGAGGTAGAAAGTTTCTTGAATGATCCAATGACATGGTCCGCTGATCATGGTGGCGCTTCATCATTATCTGGATAGATCTTTTGTAATTTATTTTAATTTCGATTCTCGCCATGCAATGTACGATGTTGACCCAATTATTAAAAATCCACCTATCCATAATGTAATTTCAGGTTCTTCTGAAAATAATGCATAACCAATAAGAACTGACCATATGAGTCTCAAAAAATCAAAAGGTAGAAGCAAAGCTAATTCCCCTTTTTCAAATGCAAAATTCATTATTGTTTGAGCTAAAGTTCCGGTTATGGCTATGAATATTAAAATTATTAATTGTCTTAAATCAATCATTTCAAAAACAGGAAACGCCATTACAAAAGTAGCTGGGATCATTCCTATTCCAAAATAAAGAGAAATGGTAATTGCACTATCAGTTTCTGTAAGTTTTTTTATGTAAATCAGACAAACAGACCATAAAAAAGAAGAAAAAATAATTAAAACGGCACCTAATTCAATTGAAATGTCTGGTCGCATAACAATTAACGTTCCAATAAAACCAATGATTAAAGCGCTTATTCTTCGCAACCTAATTTTTTCTTTCATAAAAACAACAGCCAATATGGTTGTAAATATTGGTACAGTAAAACCTAATGTAGTTAATTGAGCTAGCGGAGTAGAAGAAATCCCGTAAAAAAAACACAACATAGCCACGGAATTAGTAGTAATTCGCAGAAACTGAATTTTAGGTTGTCCGGTAATAAAGATACTTTTACCTTGTTGTAAAATTATTGGTGCCAGTACAAAAATTACTAAAGCACAACGAAAAAATGCAATCTCAAAAATATGTACTTCTTTCGACAAATACTTAACAGCACTATGCATAAAGACAAAAAATAAACCCGATATAACCATGAGGCTTATTGCGATTAGTGGTTTTGGGAATTTACTTATAAATTTATTTAATATACCAGCGAGATACACTTAATATCCTTTATTGCGAAACTAAGATGTATTTATACATTTTTTTAAAAATAAGTTTCAAATAATAGTATAAATAAAACTTCAACATAAAAGACTTGTTGCGGATCCAATAATGTAATCTAATTAATTAATTAAAAGATAAGCAAAGATCAATATAGTAAAGCTAGAGAAACGTACCTAATGGTATGCAATATAGATCATATAATTGTACAAAAAATTAGATTTATTTCAAAAAGGCTGATTTTGAAGAAAAGAGAACTAATAGAGTTTGATTTACGAACTATAATTAAAGGTTCAAAAAAAAATGTTTTTGTCAAACTCTCATTATCAGAACTTATAAAAACTTCCAGAAGAATGTATGTAATCTTTGAGAATTATAAGTCTGGTGAAAAATTTAAAATTAATAACAATGATGAAAATATTCTTTTATTAAATAAAATCGAATCAGATTTTCAACAACTTAATTCAAATCTTTCAAATATACCAACACCCATAAAAGATTTACTGGACAGGAAATGGGAGCAAGAACCAAATTCTAAAGAGAGTACCGATGGCTCTACTGAACTTATTCTAAAAAAGCTTTCTTATTTACAAAAGGATTTTAAAAATTTAGTAAATGTATTAGTGACAGACACTAAAAATGGAACGATTAATAATATAGATCCTATTCCGATAGCAATTGTACATAGTGCTATGACCATTTGGGTAGAGGTTTTAAAGAATAAATATAATTTAAAGAACAAAAAAATATTGAGTAAAAATCTTTTAATTTACTTAGAAAGAGTTTTAGAGGCATTTGGTTATGATGCTGATATTAAAAAAAGTTATTATAATTGGCACGAATTAAAAAATATGTCTTAGTATTATAAATAAAATATAACATGGAGATTAAATTAAATGGGATCATTTCTAAGTAAATCTGAAACTTCTGACTTCCATCATAATGGTTATGTTATAGTTAAAAATTTTTTTAATGAAAAAGAAACGGAACTTTTACAGAATGCCTCAAGACAGGATCCAGCCATAAGAGATCATTTATATGATAGAAAAGATTCTGAGGGTTTAACAACAAAAATGATGGCATGGAACCATCCTGACGATAGTATTTATGGCGTCACGGCAAGATCAGAAAAAATTGTTGATACGATGGAAAGTTTACTAGGAGGTGAAGTTTATCACTATCACTCCAAAATCACTGCTAAAGAACCTTATGAAGGAGGCGCTTGGGAGTGGCATCAAGATTATGGTTATTGGTATAATAATGGATGTTTATTTCCACTTATGGCAACTGTAATGATTGCTTTGGATAAATGTACTAGAGAAAATGGATGTTTACAGGTTTTATCAGGTTCAAACAACTTAGGTAGAATTGACCATGCATTGCTTGAGAGTGGACAAGTAGGAGTGGATCTTAAAAGAGTTGAGGAGGCAAAAAAACATCTAAATTTGGTTTATTGTGAAATGGACCCAGGCGATGTTTTGTTCTTTCATTGTAATACTCTCCATAGATCAGATAAAAATAATTCTCCTCATAGACGTTGGACGCTTTTATGTTGTTATAATGCAGCAAGAAATAATCCTTTTGTAGAGCATCATCATCCAAAATACACTCCTTT
>QBXD01000003.1 GCA_003283875.1 SAR116 cluster bacterium AG-321-A13
GGTGGTGAGGGTGCTTTGTTGGTTAGAATTAAAAACAAGAACAAATCTCAATTATTATAATTCTTTGGATAGTTTATGAAAAAATCAAATAAAAAACGAGTATCTATACTTACTAGAAACACCAATGAAACAAAGATAAACGTCAAAGTTGAATTGGATGGTAAAGGGAAAAATTCCATTTCGACTGGACTACCTTTTTTTGACCACATGCTTGAGCAGTTATCTAAGCATAGTCTAATTAATATTGAATTAAGATGTATTGGTGATTTAAAAGTTGATGCCCATCACACCATGGAGGATTGTGGATTGGCGCTAGGCAATGCAATAAAAGAAGCATTAGGAGATAAAAAAGGTATAAGACGTTACAGTTTTAATTATTTGCCTATGGACGAATGTCTTACCAGATGTTGTTTAGACATATCAGGCCGTCCATGGTTAATTTGGAATGTTTTTTTACCAAATATATCAATTAAAGATATAGAAACAGAAATATTTAGGGAGTTTTTTCAATCACTTTCCCAAGCTGCTGGGTTCACAATTCATATTGAAAATCTATATGGAAAAAACACTCATCATATTATTGAATCTTGCTTCAAAGCTTTAGCAATAAGTATGAGAAATGCTATTAATATTGACGTAAGAAATTCAACTAATATACCTTCTACTAAAGGCACATTAATAGGAAATAGTTAATATGTACTTAACAATAATAGATTATGGTTCTGGAAATCTTAGGTCTGTTGAAAACGCTTTTAGTAATGCAATTACTGACAACAACCTAAAATGTAAAATTAGTGTTACGAGTGACATACACATTATTGCAAATGCCGATTTGTTGGTTTTACCTGGCGTTGGTTCATTTCCTGATTGTAGAAAAGGTCTACAAAATATAGAAGGTCTTATAGATGTCTTATCTGAACAGGTTCTTTTTAAAAAAAAAAAATTTCTTGGTATTTGTGTTGGAATGCAGTTAATGTTTGATTTTAGTTTAGAAAAAATAAGGACTTCAGGCTTTGGCTGGTTGAGTGGTAATTTTAATAAAATAAAAACAGTTGGTTTAGATTATCTGGGAAGGAAATTTAAAGTTCCACATATGGGATGGAATAGTTTACATCTAGAACATATTCATCATCCAATTCTTAAAGAGATAAATGAAAAAGATCAATACTATTTTGTTCACTCATATTACTTGGAAGGCAATCAAAAAAATCAAGTAATAGCCAGTACCAATTATTGTCATCAAATTCCTGCAATTGTTGGTAATGAAAATTATTTAGGAGTTCAATTTCATCCTGAAAAAAGTAGTTTATCAGGCCAGAAATTAATTTCGAACTGGCTCAAATGGAGTCCCTAGGTGAAAGAAAAGCAATGGAAAAAGCTACAAACAGATATAATGTAAAAGCTGAAATTTGCAAAAATTTAGACAAAGTTGACTTACAAGAACTTTGCGACGCAACAGAAGAAGCTATTATTGGCGGAGGTGGATTTGGTTGGATATCACCACCATCAATTAAAACGCTTCAAAACTATTGGAAAGGAGTTTTGTTGATACCTGAGAGAATTCTTATTGTAGGAAAGCTTGATAATGTTATAGCTGGTTCAGTTCAATTAATAAAACCAACTAAAAATAATGAAGCGCAGTCGCATTCTTGTACTTTAAGCACCTTTTTCTTTGCCCCTTGGGCAAGAGGTTTTGGTTTAGCTAAAGCTGTGTTTCAGAAAGCTGAATTAAGAGCAAAACAAGATGGATTTAAAGTTATGAATCTTGAAGTTAGGGAAACGCAGTTTAGGGCTATACAATTATATGAACAAGCAGGATTTATAAAGTCTGGGGTTAATCCAAAATCAGTTTTTATAGATGGTAAATATATAGCTGGTTATTATTATTATAAAGAATTATGAAATGAAAAAAGAACAATTTATTTTATATCCAGCTATAGATATTAAAGATGGAAGGTGTGTAAGGCTTCTGTTTGGAGATATGAAAAGGGAAACGGTTTATAATAATAACCCAATAGACCAAGCCATGTGGTTTATAGATCAAGGTGCAAAATGGTTACATATTGTAGATCTTGACGGAGCAGTTGAAGGAAAAAGTGTCAATAAAACCATAATCCAAAAAATTTCTAAAACCTTTCAAAATAGAGTAAATATTCAATTAGGTGGTGGAATTAGAAATCTAGAGAATATTGATTTCTGGTTACAAAACTCAGTTGAAAGATTGATTTTAGGAACTTTAGCTTTAGAAAATCCAGATTTTGTTAAAGAATTAGAAAATGAATATTATAAAAAAATTGTAATTGGCGCAGATGTTAGAAACGGTATGATTGCTTCTCATGGTTGGAAAAAGCAATCTAATATCAGTGCCCACGACTTAATCAAAAAATTCAATCCTTCCTTAATTAGCTCTGTAATATATACTGACATATCAAGGGATGGAAGTTTGAAGGGCATTAGTCTTAAGGAAACCTTAAAATTTGCGAAATCTGTCTCACATCCTGTTATAGCCTCTGGCGGTGTTTCATCATTAAATGATATTGTCAGATTAAGTGATGAATATTCAAACGGTATTGAAGGTGTAATAATTGGAAGAGCATTATACGATAAAAAGTTTACTTTCGCAGAGGCTACAGATAAAATTAACAAGGCAAAAAATTAATGTTATCAACAAGAGTTATTGCGTGCCTAGATGTTCATAATGGAAGAACAGTTAAAGGTGTAAATTTTGTAGACTTAAAGGATGCAGGTGACCCAGTAGAACAGGCTAATTTTTATAGTAAAACAGGTGCAGATGAAATTTGTTTTTTGGATATTTCTGCCACTTATGAAAATAGAAAAACAATGTTTGATGTAATTTCTAAAACGGCTGAGACGTGTTTTGTTCCTCTAACTGTAGGAGGAGGAGTTAATAACTTGAATGATTTTCGTGAATTGTTAAAATGTGGAGCAGACAAAGTCTCAGTGAACTCATCAGCTGTATCTAATCCAAAAATAATTATAGATTCTTCTGACAAATTTGGCAACCAATGTGTTGTATTGGCAATTGACGCCATTGAGAGTAAAAATATGCCTAGTGGATATGAAGTCACTACACATGGAGGAAGAAAAAAAACAAACATAGATGTTTTGAATTGGGCAGTACAGGGAGTTAAAAATGGCGCAGGTGAAATTTTGTTAACATCAATGACTACAGATGGAATGAAAACTGGCTATAATCTTCATCTTACAAAGCTAGTATCTGAAAATGTTTCTGTCCCTGTAATAGCCTCAGGTGGAGCAGGCAACCCTAAAGATATGGTAGATGTGGTGCTTAAATCTGGTGCTTCAGCAGTCTTAGCCGCATCAATTTTTCATTTTGGTATTCATTCAATATTATCAGTAAAAAAAGAAATGTTAAAAAATGGAATTCTTGTAAGAGATTGTGGAAATTAAAATGAATGATCAATTTATTATAGAAATGTTTAAAAGCTTAAACAAAAGAAAAAATATAAGCAAAAATAAGTCTTATACGGCATACTTAATAAAAAATCCTGAAATATTAGGAAAAAAAATCGGCGAGGAAGCTACGGAATTAATAATAGATTTTATAAAAAAAAATAAAAACGGACTTATTAAAGAATCAGCTGACCTTATATATCACTTACTTGTTATATGGGTTTCAGCTGGAGTAGATCCTAGAGAAGTATGGGAGGAATTATCTAATAGACAGTTAAAATCTGGGTTTGAAGAAAAAAACAGCAGGAGTTAAAGAATGAATAAAAATTACGATAAACACAATATTTTTGCAAAAATATTAAGGTCTGAGATTCCGTGTCACAAAATACTCGAAAATGATCACGCTCTTGCTTTTTCCGATATAAATCCCCAGTCACCTATTCATATTTTAATTATCCCTAAAAAAGCTTATTTAAATTTCCATGATTTTATGGAAAACGCATTAATCAAAGAAATAGAATTTCTTTGGAAATTAGTAAATGATGTAATAAAGTTGAATAAAATTTCCAAAAAAGGATTTAGGATTATTTCCAATTCTGGAGATCATGGAAATCAAGATGTACCTCATTTCCATGTACATGTATTGGGTGGAAAGAATTTGGGTAGAATGATGAACTAAAAACCTAGTTTATTCTCTATAAATTTCCAAAAAATTTCTTCGATTGCAACTGAGTCATAAGATTTTATTTCTCTAATACCTGTTGGCGAAGTAACATTAATTTCAGTTATATAATCACCAATAATATCTATTCCTACAAAATATAATTCTTTATCTTTTAAAGACTGTGAAATTTCTTTACAAATAAATTTGTCTCTCTTTGTTAAAGTTGTTTTTTGTGGTTTTCCGCCAACATGCATATTTGATCTACTTTCTCCTTTTTCAGGAATTCTATTAATAGCTCCCACAACTTCACCATTAACTAAAATAATTCGTTTATCACCACTTCTAACATCACTTAGATACTCTTGTATCATTAGAGGTTCATTATTTTGGGTGAAAAACATTTCTAAAATTGAATTAAAGTTCTCATCTTTGGGTAAAACATGAAAAACTCCTTGTCCACCATTACCATATAGTGGTTTAATTATTATGTCCTTATATTCGTCTCTAAAACTTTTAATTATTTTTGGATTTCTGCTTATTAAAGTTTTTGGCATTAAATGTGAGAAATTTGTAACAAATATTTTCTCTGGTGCATTCCTAACTTCATAGGGATTATTAACAACTAATACAGAACTTGCAAGCTTTTCTAAAATGTGTGTGGCAGTAATGTAAGACATATTAAAAGGTGGATCTTGCCTCATTAATACTACATCATAATAGTTTAAAGATGATGTTTTTTCGTCATGATATCTATAATCATGAGTTTCATTCTGCGATGATAATTCTATTTTACAAATATTGGCAAAAACTTGCCCAGATTTTAAAAAAAGATCATCTGGTTTAAAAAAACTTATTTCATGTTTTCTAGCCTGAGCCTCAAGAGCTAAAGCAAAAGTAGTGTCACCTTTAAGATCAAGCTTTTCAAATGGATCCATTAGAAAAGCAATTTTTAAATTTCTTTTCATCTTTTATCATCAAATAAAATTATATAATTATATACTTCCTTTACAAATCGTGCGCTTGATGCGTGGTTTTTTACAAGAAGCATCTCTTCTTTACTGCTTGCAACTCCACTAAGATAAGCTTTGTCATTCACAACATCTATTGAAAAATTTATACTATTAATAGCTTTATCTGACATTATTCGAGCTCTTATTTCTCCCATTGAAGCTATGTCTCTTGCTACATTTTTTATGGAAGAAGTGTCTGTTATCTGAAGTTCATTGTTTACCTCATTAACGCCTCGTATAGACCAAGAAATTTTAGTAAATTCGACTTTTTCACTTGGGTTTTTTACTTTACCTGTTAACAAAACCGATCCATTATTAACAAATATCTTGGTGTTTTTTATTAAATCTTTATCTAGTTTAAATATTAAATTTGATATCTTTGTTTTAATAATATTGTCATTTAATGTAGTGCCTATACCCTTTTCTTTTGAAGCGGCCCCTAAAGACACCATGCCAATAGTTGCTAATGGTGCACATGATTGCAACAAAAGAGTAATAATTGAAATAAACAATAAATTTTTCATTTTTTATACCTTTGCCTAATTGTCTAAATTTAGATAAATATAAATTAATTTCATGGTCTTATTTTTCAACCATAGATTTTTTAATTTTTATAGCTTCATCGTAGATTAATTTTTTTGAAAAATTAGTCTCATTAATAATTAAATTCACAGTATCACGAAGAGAAAATTTTTGAAGCTTCTTTTTGATATTAACCCTTACAGTTTCAATACTAATATTTTTACTTTCAGTATGGCCATCAATTATAATTACAATTTCTCCTTTTAAAGGTTTATTTCTTAGTTGCCTTTCATTAATCAAACTTTCCATATTTTCTAAATCACTAGTAATAATATCTTCATAAATTTTAGTAAGCTCCCTTGTTATAGAAATTTTCCTGTTTCCATAGATCTTAAGCATTATCTTAAGAGTATCAATTAACCTTAAACAAGTATCAAACCATACACCCGTCATCGGATATGATTTAGTTAGGGTAAACTGTTTTATTTTAGCATTTCTCTTTGCGGAAACAAAACCTCCAAAATAAAATTGATTTGTAGGAAGTCCAGACAATATTAATCCGTTTATTACAGATGAAGGACCAGGTGCGTGTGTTACTTTGACTTTATTCAAATAGCACTCTTGAACAAGTTTATAACCAGGGTCAGAAATTAATGGTGTTCCAGCATCGCTAACTAATCCTATATTTTTGTTTAAAAGAAGTTGTTTTAAGATATAAGGTCTTTTTTTGGGAGCATTACTATCATTATAAGAAATCATATTTTTATGATTTAAATTGAGATAGGATAATAGTTTTTTAGTTTTTCTAGTATCTTCACATAATAATATATCTACAAAATTGAAAAGTTGAATAGCTCTGAGGCTAATGTCACTTAAATTTCCAATTGGGGTAGCTATAATATATAAACACCCTTCAACATCTTCAATTTCGCAGTTATTTGGATGTTTTAGTTGTTCTTTACTTAATTTTTTCAATAGATTACCCTAATTATGATAACGAAATATTAAGTGTGTATTAATGTTTATTTTTAATTCAAAATATAATCTTATTAAATATTTTTGTATATTATTAATGATTAGCGGATGCCAAAATAATAAAGAGAAATTAATATTAGAAAATAAGATTTCAACCGCAATTCCCCCAAAAAACCAATCAGTTTTAGACAATAAAAAATTTTCAATAGAAAAAGTATCTAGAAGTAAAATTAATTTAAATAAAAAAGAAAATAAAATAAAACAAAAAGATAATTATGTCATTTTTGAATTTAAGAATGAGAGATTGCTTCAAGGAAGAGACAAACCTAAATTTACAGAAAAAACAAAAACAAAAAAAGCCTTATCTGCAGTTTTTAAAATGTTAGGGCAAAATTTAAGTTTAAGTAATGATAATTTGAATTTGAATAGTAATGGTGAAATTTCATTAGATAATAGATATTTTGATATAAAAAAAGATGTTACTCTTTACAGGAATATCTTAGCTTTTCTTCCACTAACGGGTCCTTATTCAAATTATGGTGTTAAAACAAGGAAAGCATTGGATCTTAGTATTTTAAATTCTGCTAACCATAAAATAAAAATTTTTTATTTTGATACGGGCAAAAACATTAACCAAATAAATATAAGTAAATTATTGGATAATATAAACCCTAGTCTTATTATAGGACCATTTAGGAGAGAAGTTTTATTAGATATTAAGCCTATAGCTAAATCTAAATTTATACCAATACTAACATTTTCAAATGATATATCATTAAGAGAAAATAACATTTGGTCATTGGGATTTTCGCCGGAAGAACAAGTGAAAAGTGTTATTTCATGTGCTCTTAGTTATGGATATAAAAATTTTGGGTTAGTTGCTCCTGATAATCTATATGGCAGAATTTTAACAAATGCATCTATAGACCTAATTAGTGATTATAAAAATAATAAATATGACAAAATTTTACTTAATAATAATCAAATAAACAATAAATCAAAATTATTTTCTATCTTAAAAAGTTTTTTAAAATTTAACGAAAACCAAACTTTACATACTAGGTTTGACTCAATTCTTATTGGTGGTAGTAAAGAATTCATTTTAGAAATAGCTCCACTGTTGGCATTCTTCAATGTGGATTCAAAGTATGTAAAAATTCTTGGCACCGAAAAATTTAATACTAAAGAGATAAAAAACGAACCTTCACTAGAAAAGGCTTGGTTTCCTGCAATTGTAAGCAAAAATGAAAAAATTTTTAAACTATATTGGCAAAAAATTTGGGGAGATGACGTTAATTATTTTTCAAACGCAGGCTTTGACTCAGGTAGTATTGGTATAAATTATGTCAATAATCAAAAAGATGGTTCTAGTTTTCTTAAAAACATTTCAGGTCCAATTACGGGTCTAACTTTAGAATCTGGTGGCTATGTAAAAAAACCTATAAATGTGATGCAAATAGAAAGTTTAGGAAAGTTAACTAATATTAAAAAATGTAGTAACTTTAAGAATTAATTAAAAAATCAATTATACTATCTAATTTAATCATGTAATTTTCTTCTACTTTTAACATACCATTTTTAACTTTTAGTATTTTTTTATTTTGTAATTCTGTAAAAGCATTACTTTTTATTATAGATTGATCAAACAACTTGAAACTCTCTATTCCTTCATATAATCTAAGTCCCATTGTTAATGTATCGATATCCGAAGTTACATTACTAAAGAAATTAATATTTTCAAATTCTGATCTATTAATATTATTGGACAACCAAGTTTTTGGGTTCTTATAATTTTGATATTCTATACGTTTAATATTTTGCTTTGAAGACCATAATCTTCCATATGCTCCAGGACCTATACCTATCCAGTTTTCTGATTTCCAATAGTTTTTATTGTGTTTGCAATCAAAACCTTTTTTTGCATAATTTGAAACTTCATATTTTAAAAAATTGTGACCTTTCAATATTTCATTAGTTTTTTCATAAAAATCAGCTGCGTAATCATTATCAATTACATTTAACAAACCTTTTTTATAGTCTGTGTAAAATCTTGTACCCTTTTCAATAGTAAGTTGATAAAGTGACAGATGTTGTAAATCATAATGTTTAAGAAAAATTTCTAATTCATTTGTCCAATGCAAAAGCTTTTGACCATAAAAGGCGTATATTAAATCTACAGAAACATTATTAAATGTGTTTACAGCATGTTCTACTGCTAATTGTGCATCCAAACTACTGTGACGTCGTCCTAGAAATTTTAAATTTTCATCATTTAATGACTGAACTCCAATAGATATTCTATTAATTCCTAACTCTTCTAAATCTTTGAACTTTTTTTTTTCGTAGGAGCTTGGATTAGCTTCAAGTGAAATTTCTATATTCTCTTTAAATCCAAATAAATTTGAAGCAGTTCTCAAAATACTATCTATTATTTCTAAAGGCATTAATGAAGGTGTTCCCCCTCCAAAAAAAATAGCATTTAAATTATTAAAACTCACATTGTGTTTTAATAATTGTTCATTCATGTCAAGTAATTGATTTGTATAAGATTTAATCCATTGTTTAGGATCACATATTTCGTTTACATGAGAATTAAAATCACAATAAGGACATTTTGACTCACAATAAGGCCAGTGAATATAAAGGCTCAGTAGTTTATTTTCATTTGTAATCAACACTTTAAATTAGGAAAGCATAAATTTATTAACTTATTAAAAGCAATAGATCTATGACTTATTTTATGTTTATAGTTTGGATCCATTTCAGCAAAAGACATGTTATACCCCAATGGTCTAAAAATAGGATCATAACCGAATCCTTTATCTCCTTTAGGAGGCCACGAAAATTTTCCATGTACTTTTCCAGAAACTGTAACATCGAATTTATCAGGCCAAGAAATTGACAAAGAACAAATGAAATAACAATCGTAGTTAGGCTGTTTTACCTCTTTAATGGCAGTGTTAATTTTAGACATTGCTGAATAAAAGTTTTTGTTTGAACCAGCCCATCTTGCAGAGTAAATTCCAGGATCATCATTAAGATCAGAAAAACATATTCCGCTATCATCTGATATGCTTGGTAATCCTGTTTTTTGAGTTACAAAAGAAGATTTAATTAGGGCATTTTCTTCAAATGTTGCACCATTTTCTTCTGGTTCCTCAATATTAAAATCATAAGCAGATAGAATTTCGATATTCAAAGGTGCTAATAAATCTTTAATTTCAGCTATTTTTCCTTTATTATGACTAGCAATAACTAATTTTTTATCTTTAAAAACTCGTTTATTCATAAAAATTATTCCAAATCAAGAGCACGTCTTTGAATTTTAAAAATATACTTTGTACCATGTTCAGCCAGTTCTATTAAATTAAGGAATTGTTCTTTACTGAATGGTTTTTCTTCTGCAGTAGTTTGAATTTCAACAATACCATTATTCGCAGTCATAACAAAATTTCCGTCTGTTTCAGCAGATGAGTCTTCTTCATAATCAAGATCAATTATCTCTTTATTTTTCCAAATACCGCATGAAATTGCACTTACTTGATCTAATATAGGATTTTCTGAAATTTTCCCGGTTTTAAGTAAAAAATTAACTGCATCGTAAAGCGCAACCCAAGCCCCAGTAATAGACGCAGTTCTAGTTCCACCATCTGCTTGAATTACGTCACAATCTATTTTAATTTGATTTTCGCCCAATTTTTTCAAATCTACAATTGATCTTAGTGATCTTCCGATTAGTCTTTGTATTTCTTGCGTACGACCAGATGGCTTTCCTTTAACAACTTCTCTATCCATTCTTGAATGCGTAGATCTTGGTAGCATACCATATTCGGCTGTAATCCAACCTTTACCTGAGTTTCTTAACCATGGTGGTAATTTAGTATCGACAGAAGCCGTACAGAAAACGTGAGTATTACCAAATTTAGCCATACACGAACCCTCAGCATAAGGAGAGACTTGAGATGCTAATGATATTTCTCTCATTTCGTTATATTGTCTGTTTGAAGGTCTATTTAACATAAATATTCCCTGTTCATTAAGTTTATTATAATTTAGAAATAACTTAAAACACACTAAAGTTGTATTTACAATTATTATAAAATTTTTACCTCTTGCAAATTTTATATAAACTCATTATTTGCATCATCACAATAATTATCTCTGGAGTGAAAATTGTCTGAAAAAAAAGATAAACCTAAAATAGATAATGAAGCTAATAATGAGGATGAAAAGGTAGTCGAAACTGAAAAGACTTCAGATGAAGATCCTAATGATATCAATGTAAATGAATTAAATGAACCCAATGATGGTAATAATAATACAAACCTTGAAAATCAAATAAAAGATTTAAAAGATCAGTTAATGAGAACATTGGCAGACAGTGAAAACCTAAGAAAGCGTACTATCAAAGAAGTTGAGCATGCAAAAAAATATAGTCATATTACTTTTGTAAGAGATTTAGTTTCTTCTGTTGACAATTTGCAAAGAGCTTTAGAGTCTGTACCTGACGATAAGTCTAAATTACCTGAACCCGTAAAGAATTTAATAATAGGTTTAGATATTGTTGAGAAAGAAATAGTTACTACTTTTGAAAAGCATAATTTAAAACAAATTTGTCCACTTGGCGAAAAGTTTGATTATAACTTTCATCAGGCTATGTTCGAGGTACCTACAAATGATAGTAAGCCTGGTACTGTTGTTGAAGTTTCTCAAAAAGGGTATTTACTACATGACAGACTAGTTAGACCTGCAATGGTGGGTATTTCAAAAAAAATTGAAGACGTAGAAATTAAAGATAAAAAAACTGATGAAATCTAATAATGATAATTTAATTTTTCATAATCTTGTAAATACAACAACTTAACCCATATTAAGTTTGTTGATAATTCAAATTTAGGGAGTTTTTAAATGGCTAAAGTTATCGGTATTGATTTGGGTACTACCAATTCATGTGTATCTGTGATGGATGGGAAATCACCAAAAATCATTGAAAACAGTGAGGGTGCAAGAACAACCCCTTCTATGGTTGGTATTACTGATGATGAAAGATTAGTTGGCCAGCCAGCAAAAAGACAAGCTGTCACTAATCCTGAAAACACTCTCTTTGCAATTAAAAGATTAATTGGACGGAGGCACGATGATAAATATTCAAAAAAATTTTCTGAATTAGTTCCTTATAAAATTATTTCTGCAAAAAACGGTGATGCCTGGGTCCAGGCTAATGGCCAAGACTATGCACCCTCAGAAGTTTCTAGCTTTATATTAAGAAAACTTAAAGAAGATGCAGAAGCATTTCTGGGTGAAACAGTGGATAAGGCAGTTATTACTGTTCCAGCTTACTTCAATGACGCTCAAAGACAAGCTACTAAAGACGCTGGAAAAATAGCAGGTTTAGAAGTTTTAAGAATTATTAATGAGCCAACAGCCGCAGCATTAGCGTATGGTCTTGATAAGAAAGAAAGTGGAACCATAGCTGTATACGATCTTGGTGGAGGTACATTTGATGTTTCCATTCTCGAAGTAGGAGACGGAGTTTTTGAGGTAAAATCCACTAACGGAGATACATTCTTAGGTGGCGAGGATTTTGACCAACGTATTATAGATTATATTGCAGAACAATTTAAAAAAGATAATGGCATTGATTTAAGATCAGACAAATTAGCTCTGCAAAGAATGAAGGAGGCTGCAGAAAAAGCTAAAATAGAGCTTTCAAGTGCAGCCCAAACTGACGTTAATTTGCCTTTTGTTACCGCAGACGCAAGCGGACCAAAACATCTAAATGTCAAATTAACAAGATCTCAATATGAAAGTCTTGTCGATGATTTGATCACAAAAAGTATTGATCCTTGTAAAGCGGCCCTTAAAGATGCTGGCGTAAGTGCTAGTGATATTGATGAAGTAATTTTGGTAGGGGGTATGACCAGAATGCCAAAAATTATTGAAGCTGTTACTTCTTTTTTTAAAACAGAGCCGCATAGAGGTGTTAACCCTGATGAGGTTGTAGCTTCAGGTGCAGCTATTCAGGGTGGCGTTTTAATGGGAGACGTTAAGGACGTACTTTTACTTGACGTTACACCTTTATCATTAGGTATTGAAACATTAGGTGGGGTATTTACTAGGTTAATTGATCGAAACACAACTATACCTTCAAAAAAATCCCAAATATTCTCAACTGCTGAAGATAATCAATCTGCTGTTACCATTCGTGTATCCCAAGGTGAAAGAGAAATGGCATCAGACAATAAATCGCTAGGAGAATTTAATCTTGAAGGTATTGCATCAGCACCTAGGGGTGTCCCTCAAATAGAAGTGACTTTTGACATTGATGCAAATGGAATAGTTAATGTTAGTGCTCAAGATAAAGCTACTGGCAAAGCTCATAATATAACCATTCAAGCTTCTGGTGGCCTTGATGATAATGAGATTGAAAGAATGGTCAAAGAAGCTGAGGACAACGCCGAAGCAGATAAAGAAAAAAGAGAAGCTATTGATGTTCGAAATCAAGCTGAATCAATGATACATGGTGCCGAAAAGTCTCTAACTGATTTAGGTGATAAAGCTGATCCTAGCGCCAAAAATGAAGTTGAAAATGCAATTGGAGAGGTTAAAACATCGCTTGAAGGCGAAGATATTTCAACTATAAAAGATAAAACGTCGGCTTTATCTGCAATAATGATGAAGATGGGAGAGGCAGCCTACAAGGCAAATCAAGAAAATAATCAAGAAAATTCCGAAAAAACTGATACGTCAAATGAGAACAAAGAAGATGTTGTAGATGCTGACTTTGAAGAGGTAAAGGATAACGAAGAAAAGAAAGACGCTTCATAAATATACAGATATACTTAAGGTATAAAAATGGCACGTGATTATTACGATATATTAGGCTTATCTAAATCAGCATCTGATAGTGAAATTAAGTCTTCGTATCGCAAGCTAGCCATGAAATATCATCCTGATAGAAATCCTGGTGATAAAAAAGCCGAAGAAAAATTCAAAGAAATTTCTGAATCTTACGAAATACTTAAGGATCCTCAAAAAAAAGCAGCATATGATCAGTACGGTCATGCCGCTTTTTCCCAAGGTTCTAGTAGCGGAGCTTCTGGTGGATTTTCAGGGTTTGGGAGTGGTGGATTTTCTGATATATTTGAAGATATGTTTGGTATGGGAGGAGGTTCTGAAAGAAGATCAGCATCCACAGGATCAGACTTAAGATATGACTTGTCGGTTTCACTAGAACAAGCTTACTCAGGTGATCAAGTTGAAATTTCTTTAACAGTACCGACAAAGTGTGAAGCTTGTAATGGATCAGGAGCTAATAAAGGATCTCAACCAAAACAATGTAGCCAATGTGGTGGATATGGAAAAGTGAGAGCCCAACAAGGTTTCTTTACAATTGAAAGAACGTGTGCGGCGTGTTCTGGTGCGGGCGAAATCATTGGAGACCCTTGTAGAGTTTGTAAAGGTCAGGGACGAGTTAATAAAAATAAAAAACTTTCTGTAAATGTGCCTGCAGGTGTAGATAATGGGACCCGCATTCGCCTTTCAGGTGAGGGAGAAGCTGGAGCAAGAGGCTCATCACCCGGAGATTTATATATTTTCATTGATATTAAAGACCACTCTATATTTCAAAGAGATGGCAAGGACACATTTATTGAGGTTCCTGTCTCATTTATTGACGCTGTTTTAGGAAACTCAATACAAGTTCCTTGTATCGATGGTTCAAAAGCCAAAATGAATTTAAGTTCTGGAACACAAAGTGGTACTCGTTTGCGAATGAAAGGTAAAGGTATGCCTGGATTGCGAGGTGGAGCTAGGGGCGATCAGTATGTCCAAATAAATGTGGAAACGCCAGTTGGTATTTCAAGAAAACAAGAAGATTTATTTAAACAGATTAAAGATTTAGGTGTTGACAAAATTAGCCCCAAGACTAGTAGATTTAAAAAACTAATACAATAATTGATATTAATGTATAACATAATTTATGTAATCGTAAAAAAGAGCTAAATATGAAAAAAATCTCTGTTTCTATTCCAGGTGGAAATGGTCGCATGGGTAAAACATTACTTGGTTTAATTATAGAAAATGAAAAATTTAATTTATCTAGTTCCACTTGTTTACCGAATGAAGATGAGGTTGGCATTGATATTGGAGTATTAGTTGGTAAGGCCAAGATTTCTAAAGAATTAAATACTGATACTTCATCTTTATTTCAAAATTCAGATGTACTCATTGACTTTACTGTTCCAGAAGCAACCATGTTTCACGCAAGAAAATGCTATGAAAATAATTTGTCTATAGTAATAGGAACTACTGGATTAAACAAACTTCAAGAAGAAGAATTGCTTAACTTATCAAAAAAGATTCCTATAGTCTATTCTGCAAATTTCTCTATAGGAGTGACTCTATTATCTAGTTTAGTTTCAAATTCAACACAAATGTTAGGTGCTGAATGGGATATTGAAATACTAGAGATGCACCATAAACATAAAATAGATGCTCCATCGGGTACAGCATTGTTGCTTGGAAAATCAGCGGCAGAAGCACGAGGTCAAGACTTATCAAGTGTAAAGTCAGTCTCAAGAAATGGTATAGTTGGAAAAAGAAATGAATCCGAAATAGGTTTTGCAGTTTTAAGAGGAGGGGATGTTGTGGGAGAACATTCTGTAATTTTTTCCAGCTCTGGAGAAAGAATAGAATTAGTTCATAAGGCCACCGACAGGTCAATTTTTGCTTCAGGAGCTTTGAGAGCATCTCATTGGGCTGCGACAGCAGACCCTGGTTTATATAGTTTATCAGATGTTCTAATAAATGGTGGGTAGGAATTACGGATATCTATCTATTTTGTTATTTATTTCCTCTAGACATTTTTTAGGTTTAATTTTTCCATAAAGTTTTGTAGATCGTGTTTGTATATGTTTGACATAATAACTATTCTTTCTTTTAAGAAAGAAAATATCTAAAAAACAGCTTGAAAAATAATATTGATAACTTTTTAATCTACCCTCTTCTTTGATAAAATCACTTTGACCCATCTTTTGGACTAATTTTTTTTCAGACCAATTTTTAATTACATCAAGTTTAAATATTTTAGTTTTAGTTATGTTTAAGTTTTTACTAAGAGCAACAGTTTTAACTTTTTGTTTCTGTTTGGGCATGTTTATTGGTGCCATTTCAATTTCATTTGAGGGTTTATTTTTATCAATGTCGTCAATTTTAGTTTTTGTACTTTTTTCTTTCAAATTATCTACTTCTTTATACTGTATCTCGTCTCTTTTTTTAGTATCAAGAAAAATATTTTGATGTTTGAAGGTATGGCAAGAACTAAGAAATAAAATTAGGGTAAAGTTTAAGATTATTTTGTTTAGATTTGATTTCATAAATGATATTCATAAATATTGTTAACTATTAAGTCTAATTAAAAATTAATTTTTAGGAAAATGATAATGTCAAATTATCAAATTTGTTTTATTGGGAATGCTATTGTAGATATCATCTCTAAATTTTCGGATGAAAATTTAAAAGAACTAAAAATCCCGAAGGGATCTATGCAACTTATAGATGAAAAGTCATCTAATTTAATTTTAAATTATTTAAAAAATCCAATCATAATTTCTGGTGGTAGTGCAGCAAATACTGCTGTAGGTTTCAGTTCATTTGGAGGAAACTGTTCTTTCATTGGACAAATAGGTAACGATGATTTTGGAATTTTATTTTCAAAAGATCTTAATAACTCTGGTGTTTTTTTTGAAAATAAAATTACTCAGACATTCGGAAAAACCTCAAAGAGTATTGTTTTAGTTACCCCAGATGCAGAAAGAAGTATGAATACATATTTAGGAGCAAGTGTTCAATTTAACATAGATTGTATTAACACAGATTTAATTATTAATAGCAAAATAATTTATATAGAAGGCTATTTATTTGATCAAGATGATGCCAAAAAAGCCATTTATTATTGTTGTAAATTAGCCAAAGTTTATAATTGTAAGGTGGCCTTAAGTTTGTCAGATTTATTTTGTGTGGATAGACATAGAGAAGAATTTTCTGATTTGATTAGTGAATTTGTTGATATTATTTTTGCTAATGAGGCAGAGATAAAAAGTTTATATCAATTGAATTTGCAAGAAAGTTTAAAAAAAATTAAAAAAAATGTAGAGGTTGGAGCAATTACTTTGGGATCTAAAGGTTCCATCGTTTTTCAAAATCAGATTGAAAATTTAGTAACTCCCATTACAGTAAATGATCTAGTGGATACAACTGGTGCAGGTGATATATTTGCTTCGGGATTTCTGTTTGGTTTAGCTAATAAATACTCAATTGAAGATTGTGGAAAATTAGGAAGTAAGGTAGCTGCAGATATAATTAAATATTATGGCGCAAGACCTAGAGTTCCTCTTAAAACATTTCTTAATTAGAATATAAAGAATTGTAAGTTGCAATAGATGCAGAATTAACGATATCTGATACAGATGAACCCATTTGTACAATTTGAAATGGTTTTTCCCCACCTATCATTAGAGGACCTAAGATTGAACCTCCTCCAAGTTTTTGTAATAACTTAAAAGAAATATTGGCAGATAAAAGACTCGGCATAATTAGAACATTAGCTGGGCCAGAAAGTCTACAAAATGGATAATTTTCTTTAATGAGATCGTAATCTAAAGCAACTTCAGGTGTCATTTCACCGTCAAACTCAAAATCAACATTTCTCGTATTCAATATATTTACTGCTTCTTTTAAGTTTTTTGAACTAGGTCTGGTTAAGCTCCCAAAATTAGAAAAAGACAATAAGGCCACACGGGGAGTATAACCCAGACTTTTAACTGTATTAGCTATACCTGTGGCAATATTAGCTAATTGTTCTGCATTTGGCATATCATGTATATTTACGTCACCAATAAAAACAGTCCGCTCTTTAGAAACCATCATGGACATTGACAAAAAACTTTCATCATTTTTTGTTGAAATAACTTTTGTAATGTCATCAAAGCATCGTCCAAAAGGTCTAGTCACTCCAGTAACCATAGCATCTGCGTCACCAGCAGACACCATAGATGCAGCAAAAACATTCCTATCTTGGTTAATTAATCGTTGACAATCCCTTCTTAAATGTCCGTATCGATGAAGTCGTTCATATAGACTATCTGTATATTTTTTATTGTTTTTACTTAAACTGGCATTATGAATTATTAATTCATTTAGACCTTCCAAGTTAACTTGTTCCATAGTTTCTTTAACTCTATTTTCTCTTCCAATTAAGATTGGAATTCCAAAGCCTGAATTATAAAATGATAACGCTGCTCGTATAGTTTTTTCTTCTTCACCTTCAGCAAAAACAACTTTTTGTTTTTTACTTTTTATTCTTGATTTTATTGGTTCTAGAATAGAGGCTATAGGGTTAGTTCTACCTTCTAATTCTCTTCTATATACTTCTAAATTTTTAATAGGCTTTTTTGCAACGCCAGTATCCATTGCGGCTTTTGCAACTGCAGATGAGACAGACGAAATAAGTCTTGGATCAAAAGGAGCAGGTATTATGTAATCATTACCGTAATGTAATTGTACTCCATGATAAGCAGCATTAACCTCATCAGGAACATCCTCTCTAGCTAATTCAGCAATAGCATTTGCTGCAGCAATTTTCATTTCATCATTAATCATGGTTGCTCTTACATCAAGAGCACCTCTAAAGATATAAGGAAATCCGAGCACGTTATTTACTTGATTAGGATAATCAGATCTTCCAGTAGCTATAATAGCATCTGATCTTACACTCCTTACTTCTTCTGGCATAATCTCTGGTGTTGGATTTGCCATAGCAAATATAATTGGTTTATCAGCCATACTTTGCACCATTTTTTTTGTAACAGAACCTGGAACAGATAATCCTAAGAAAACATCTGAATTTTTAAAAGCATCTTCTAAAGTTCTAGCTTTTGTATCTACAGTATGCCCAGATTTCCATTGATTCATATTAGTTTGCCTACCTTTGTATATAACCCCATCTCGGTCTACTAAAATAACGTTTTTATTTTGTGCTCCCATACCTTTTAAAAGTTCAACACAAGCTATAGAAGCTGCACCTGCCCCATTACAAACAAACTTTGTTTCTTTTATTTTTCTATTAGTTAAATGAAGTGCATTTATTATTCCAGCAGCAGTAACAATTGCTGTCCCGTGTTGATCATCATGAAAAACTGGAATCTTCATTTTTTCTCTTAATCTTTGTTCAATTATAAAACAATCAGGAGCTTTTATGTCTTCTAGATTAACACCGCCAAAACTCGGCTCAAGTAAGGAAACTGCGTCAATAAATTTTTCTGTATCTTCCGTATCTATTTCTAAATCAATACCATCAACATCAGCAAATTTTTTAAACAATACAGCTTTTCCCTCCATTACAGGTTTTGATGCAGAAGCACCAATATTACCGAGACCTAAAACGGCTGTTCCATTTGAAATAACTGCAACTATGTTTCCTTTAGAAGTATAGTCATAAATTGTTTCGGGTGTCTTTTCTATCTCAATACATGGTGTTGCTACACCTGGTGAGTATGCTAAAGATAAATCATGAGAACTAATTAAAGGTGTTGTTGGTGTTATTTCTAATTTACCAGGGCGACCTTTTTTGTGATAATCTAGAGCTTCTTTTTCTAAATTTGATTTTATAGTATCATCTTTTTTGTTAGTAGACATTTTCCCCTCAAAAACTTAAAATAATCAGTTATTAACTATAACTTACTTTTTTAAAAAGGTCTTAATAAATTATATTTTATCCATTAATGATTAAACTATGAATAAAGTTGATTTAAGCTCTTTAAAAGGAAACTTTTTATTGTGAATAATGTAAATACTCCAGTGATGGAGCAGTATTTAAATATAAAAAATCAACATAAAGACGCTTTACTTTTTTATAGAATGGGTGATTTTTATGAGTTATTCTTTGAAGATGCAGTTGTTGCTTCTCAAGCATTAGACATAGCTTTGACCAAAAGAGGCAAATCTAATGGTAAAGACATTCCTATGTGCGGTGTTCCATTTCATTCAGTAGATAATTATTTGCCCAAGTTAATCAAAAAAGGTTTTAATGTTGCTGTATGTGAGCAAACCGAAACAGCAGAAGAAGCTAAAATAAAGTTAAAAAAAGGACCGCTTAAAAGGGAGGTAGTAAGAATAATCTCGCCTGGAACTTTGACAGAAGATAATCTTCTTGAAAGAAAAACTAATAATTTTTTAGGTGCTATAACTGATAATAATGGTTCTGCCTCTATAGCATGGGTAGATGTTTCAACAGGATCTTTCAAATCAAGAAACATATTAGAAGACAATAAATCCAATAGAAAACAATTATTAGCTAATTTCCTATTAAGAATGAATTTTTCAGAATTACTAATTTCTGAAGATTTTGATTTAGATTTAATTGTAGAGGAATGGCACTCAATTCTGAAAAAACAACCATCAAGTCTGTTTCATTATCCATCCTGTTTAGATCAAATACTCTCTTATTACTCCATTGTTTCATTAGAAGGTGTTGGCGCTTTCAGTGAAGGAGAAATTAAGGCAGCGGCAGTATTGCTTTCATATTTGAAATTAACACAATGTGGAAAAATTCCAATTCTTTCAATGATTCAAACTGAAACACAGAATAATTTTTTAGAGATTGATTATTTTACTCAAAAGTCACTTGAAATTTTTAAAAATCTCTCAGGGGGTAGTGAAGGCAGTCTAATTTATTGTTTGGATGAAACCAAAACTGCATGTGGAGCAAGATTATTAAAACAGAGAGTAATCGAGCCTTTTTATAAAATCGAACAAATTCAAGATAGGTATGATTTAACAAATTGGATTTTAGAAAATAATATAAATATATCACATTATCAAATAGATTTTGAAAACATACCTGATATTGAAAGGTCACTTTCTAGAATATCATTGTCAAGAGGCGGTCCAAGAGATTTGCTTTTGATGTCTAGCGGTCTCTTGATTATAAAAGGAATTTATGAAAATTTGATTTCACATAATCAAGTCAAACCAACCCCTTCATTATTAAACTGTATAATCAAAAATTTAGATATTGATTACAGTATATTTTTAAAAATTTCAAAAGCTTTAAAACCAAATGTTCCAGTTATTGCAAAAGAAGGTAACTTTATAAAAGAAGGATACAACAAGGAGCTAGATCTCCTTAGAAATTTTAGACATAATGAATTAGAGCGTATAACAAAACTTCAAAAAAAATATTCAGAATTAACTAATGTTAACTCATTAAAAATTAAGCACAATAGAATGCTAGGATATCATATTGAAGTAAGAGCACTGCATGATGAATCATTAAGAAATGTTGAGTTATTTATCCACAGACAAACCACAGCCCAGACATCTAGATTTACTACAGTTGAGCTAAATAATGTTGAGAATCAAATATTAAATTCATTTGAAAAAGCTCTTAAAATTGAGGTTGATATTTTTAATGATTTTGCAACTCAGATAATAGATAAAGGTAAAGAAATTTTAAATATTGCACTTTCAATTTCTGAATTAGATATTTCCATTATGGTTGCTAATCAATCAGTGTGTAGAAATTATACTTGCCCAAATATAGTAAAGGAAAAAAGCTTAGAAATTATTGCAGGGAGGCATCCTGTTGTAGAACATCAAATGAGTTTATCTGAAAAAACTTTTATTTTCAATGATTGTATTTTGAATAAAAAAGATCTGATTTGGTTGATAACTGGACCTAATATGGCAGGAAAATCGACTTATCTTAGGCAAAATGCACTTATAGTTATAATGGCACAAGCAGGTTTATTTGTTCCTGCTGAAAAAGCAAACATAGGTGTATTCGATAAAATCTTTTCCAGAGTAGGAGCATCAGATGATTTAGCAAAAGGACAATCCACTTTTATGATTGAAATGATAGAAACATCACTTATCCTCAATACTGCTACAGATAAATCATTGGTCATACTAGATGAAATTGGACGGGGTACTTCTACTTTTGATGGGTTAGCAATTGCTTGGTCAGTCTTAGAATATTTACATGAACAGATTAAACCTAGAACATTATTTGCTACTCATTATCATGAACTAACAAGTTTAAAGGAAAGCCTTAGCAACTTGTCTTGTCATAAAATGTCTATAAAAGAATGGAATGACACAATAATTTTCATGCATAAAATTTTGGATGGTGAAGCTGATAAATCTTATGGTATTCATGTTGCAAAATTAGCAGGTATTCCTTTGGCTGTTACAAAAAAAGCTACAAAATTACTATCTAATCTTAAACAAAAAGATAGGGAAAAACAGGATATGACAACAGATTATCCAGCTGTTTCTGAATCTAACGAACATGAGGATTTTTTTAAGGAATTTGATAGCATTAATGTTGACGAGATCACTCCACGTCAATCACTAGATATATTCTATAAACTTAAATTATTGAGAAATGCAAATGAATAAAATGAATTTTAAAAGTAAATTTTCATTATTTAATAAACATAATGCTCATAAATCAGCTGATACCGAGATATCAACTAAAGATGCAATTAATCAAAATGCAATATGGTTTCAAAGTATGGAACCAATAAACTACGCAAAAAATCAAACAAAAGAGTTATATGAGATAAATGATACAAATATTGATGAGGTTAACACAAAAGTTTTTAGGGATCAGTTATTTAAAACTTTAAAAATTCAAATGGATCATAATAAAAAGCTGATTAAAAATAAATTTTTAGCAACATCCGATGGCTCCCTTAATGTTGGTCTAAATGTAATTTTAATTGATAGCCTACTAAAAGTTATATTTAAAAACTCATATTTTCATAGTCTAGGTAATAAGCATTATCAATTTACTTTAATAGCTGTAGGAGGATATGGAAGAGGAGAATTATCCCCTCACTCAGATTTAGATATATTATTTCTCTTACCAAACAAATTAAGAAAAAATGATACAAAAAAAATTGAAAATGTAGTTGAGTTAATTTTATATATATTATGGGATTTGGGATATACAGTTGGTCATTCAACTAGAACTATAGATGATTGTATTGAAAAAAGCAGGTCAGATTTAACAATCTCCACAAGTCTTTTAGAAAAACGTTTCGTAGCAGGGAATTTTGATATTTATGACTTACTAAATAATAAATTCAAAATATTCATTGATAATACTAAAACTTTAGATTTTGTAGAAGCAAAATTAAAAGAATCTGAAACGCGACACAAAAGATTTGGAGAATCAAGGTATGTTGTTGAACCTAATGTTAAAGATGGTAAGGGAGGATTAAGAGATCTTCATACACTTATTTGGATATTAAAATTTGCTTATAAAGTCGATACTATTTCAAAATTAATTAATGTAGGTGCTCTAACAAAAGAAGAAGCAGTTCCATTTGCTGAAGCTCAGAGATTTTTATTATCTGTTAGATGTCATTTACATTATAGAGCAAATAGAGAAGATGATCGACTCGCAATGGACGCCCAGCTTGAAATCGCGAAGAGTATGAACTTCAAGAATACAATTACTCATAAAGATGTAGAAAGGTTCATGAAAAGATATTTTCTTGCTACAAAAACAGTAGGTAATTTAACAAGAATATTTTGTGCTTCTATAGAGACAGAATTTAATAAACCTTTAAGGATGAGTTTCTTAAGCTTTAAAAAAAGAGAGAACATAACTCCTTTTAGATTAGAAGTAGGTCGTTTATTTTCTTATGAAAGAGAAATACTGACAGAAAATCCCACCAATATAATAAAACTTTTTTATATTTCTCATATTAATAATATAGACATTCACCCTAAAACTTTAAGACAAATAACAAGTTTGAGAAAATTAATAAATTTAAAGGTGAGACAAAATGTAGAAGCTAACAAAATGTTCTTGAATATTTTAACAAGTGATAAGGACCCAACAAGAACTCTTAGATTAATGAATGAGGCGAATATTTTAGGACAGTTCATACCTGAATTTCAAAAAATTGTAGGGTTAATGCAATTTGATATGTATCATTCGTATACCGTTGATGAACATACAATTTTTACAATTTCTAATCTTCATTCTTTAAGAAGTGGCAAATTTAGTGACTTTGCACCTTTGACAAGCAGTGCAATTTTAGAAATTAAATCTTACAAATCATTATTTGTAGCGATGTTGTTACATGATATTGCTAAAGGAAAAAAGGGTGATCACTCTGAAAATGGATCATTAATTGCTTCTAAAATATGCCCCAGGTTAGGGCTAAATAAAGAAGAAACTAAAATGGTTGAATGGTTAGTATTACATCATCTATTAATGAGTAAAACTGCGTTTAGATATGAATTAGGTGACCCAAAAGTAATTAAGAATTTTGCAAAACAAGTAAGATCTATTGATAAGTTAAAATCACTATTAGCTCTTACAGTTGCTGATATCAGAGGGGTTGGCCCAGATGTTTGGAATGATTGGAAAGGTGCTTTGATAAAAGAACTTTATATCAAAACCTATGATTTACTTAAACCCCCTCAAGAAATTTCCAAAATAACAGAACCTCTTAAATCATCTAAAGAACTCTTAATAAGATATTTAAATAACAAAGGTGTGAATGATTTCGATATTAAAACATATTGTAGTAAATTTTATAATAACTATTGGGGGACATTTAATTTACAATCAGTTGTTAATCATTATGAAAAATTTACTTCAATGAAAAATTATTCAAAAAAGCTAGGGGTCTACTTATCTAATGACAGTAAATTAAAAGCAACTGAGCTTTTAGTTATCACTCCAGATCATCATGGTTTATTTTCACAAATATCTGGTTTGGTTGCTTCATCTGGGTATGATATTGTTAGTGCTAAAATTATTACAAGGTCAGATGGATACGCATTAGATACTTTTTTCTTACAAAATAAGGAAAGAAAGCCAATCTCTGATATTAATCTAAGAAAAAAATTAATAGAAACTATTGCAAAAGGTTTAGAAGGAAATTTTAATATAGAAAAAGCTCTAAATATAAAATGGAAAGAAATTCCAGCACGTTTCAGAGCTGTAAAGGCACCAATTAGGGTCATTATTGATAATAAAACAAGTGATCAATATACTATATTAGATATAAAATGTAAAAATGCGCCTGGAGTTCTTTATAAAATCACAAAGATAATAACTGGTTTAGGTCTTCAAATAAATACAGCAAATGTTTCTACTTATGGTGACAGGGTTGTTGATATATTTTATTTAAAGAATGCATTTGGTTCAAAGGTGGATGATAACAAAACTATTGAAAAAGTTAAGAATTCCATTTTAGAGGAATTAAAAGAAATAGATTATGTAAACCAATAAATAGAATAATGAGATTTTGAATGAAAGATAAAACATCTTTTTTTATTAAAGGTTTTACACAATCTGCTACACTAACATTCCTTAGCCGTATATCTGGTTTTATGAGAGATATATTCATTGCAGCATTCCTAGGTGCGGGTGTTTTTTCAGATATTTTTTTAATCGCATTTAAGTTACCAAATTTTTTTAGAAGAATTACAGCGGAAGGGGCCTTAACTTCAGCTTTCTTACCAATTTATTCAAAGTTAATAGAAAAAAAAGGTAAGATATTTGCCGATAAATTTCTCAAAAAATTTATTTTTCGTGCAGCTACTTTTTTATTCTTATTAATGATTATTCTCCAAATCATAATGCCCTTTTGCATATATTTTTTAGCTCCAGGTTTTTTAGACAATGACTTAGTTTTAGATAAAATAACTGTACTAACAAGAATAACAATAGTCTTCATGCCTTTAATATCTATTGTAGCTCTTTTAGGAGTTGCTACAAATGTTTCTGGTAAGTTTTGGATTTTATCTTCCTCTCCAATTATATTAAATGTTTGCTTAATATTAAGTTGTTTTTTTATAAGTGATAATTTGTCAATTAAACCCTTACCACTCGCTATAGCAACCGTTTTAGGAGGAATACTTCAATTAGCATTTACTTTAATAATGATTAAAAAATTTGGTGTTTTACAATTTAAAAAATTGAATATTAAAAGCGAAACTATAAAAGAACGGAATGAAATCCAAATATATTTTAAAAAAACATGGGAAAAATTTATACCTGCAGCATTCGGCGGCGGGATATTACAAATCAACCTCCTTGTAGATACTATTCTAGCAAGCTTATTAGGTTTTGGTTCTATTTCCTATCTCTATTTCGCAGATAGAATTGCCCAGTTACCTCTAGGCATAATAGGAATTGCATTAAGCACAGCTTTGCTAACCTCGTTATCTAAATCAAGTGCAATTAAAGATAAGAAACAATTTTCTAAAGAATTAATGATTTCAATAAAAATAGGATTATTTTTTTCTATACCCTCATCTTTTGTTTTTATTAATTTTTCAGATTTATTTATTAGCGTTTTATTTGAAAGAGGGGAATTTAGCTCTTTGGAAACTAATCAAACTGCCCAGGCGTTAATTGCTTATGCTTTTGGTATTCCTGCTTTTATTATACTAAAATCTTGTCAACCTGCATTTTTAGCAGAGGGAAACACTAAAACTCCAATGAATATTGGCTTAATGTTATTATTACTCAATATTTTTCTCTCATTTATATTAATGCATTATTTTAAACACTCAGGTATTGCCTTAGCTACTTCACTGGTATCCTGGACAGGATCTATAACATATTTAACATTATTAATAAAAAAGGGAAATATACCAAAATTTAAATTTAATTTTAAATATGATGAGTTTAATTCCTTCTTTTTATTGATATATTCATTAAAGATAATTTTAACATCGTTCTTAATGATATTGATTATGAAATTGATTTTTTACATTTTAAATATTTATAAGTTTGATAATATTACTATTTTATTATTTTCAGTCTTATTTGGTTTGTTATCGTATTTTTTGACAACTTATATTTTAAGATATATTCCTCAAGAATTACTAATTTCTAAGGTTTTTAAATTCAGGAAAGTAAAATCATGACAAACTTACAATCAGACCATTTACAGAAAAGAATTTTTTCCGGGATACAACCAACAGGAAATTTACACCTTGGTAATTATTTAGGAGCAATTAAAAATTGGGTTAATCTTCAAAATGATATTTCTTCAATTTTTTCAATCGTAGATTTACATGCAATTACAGTACCTCAGGAACCATCAAAACTTAAATCTTCCACTCATGAGGTTACTGCTGCAATTATTGCTTCAGGTATAGATATTGATAAGTCAATTCTTTTCAATCAATCCTCGGTTAAAGAACATGCTGAATTAGCCTGGATATTGAATTGTGTATGTAGAATTGGGTGGTTGAATCGTATGACTCAATTTAAAGAGAAAGCTGGCAAAAATAGAGAAAATGCTACAGTTGGTTTATATGGATATCCAGTTTTGATGGCTGCAGATATTCTTCTATACAAATCAACTCACGTTCCTGTTGGTGATGATCAAAAACAACATATAGAATTGGCTAGAGATATTGCATCTTCTTTTAACAATATGTTTACTTCTGATAAAGAAGACGACTTTTTTAATTTACCTGAGCCACAAATTATAGGTGAGGCCACTCGTGTAATGAGTTTAAGAGATGGTACGAAAAAAATGAGTAAATCCGACGCCTCTGACGCTTCTCGAATTAACTTAACTGACACTGCTGAGGAAATATCAAACAAAATTAAAAAAGCCAAAACTGACCCTCATCCACTGCCAGATACTATAGAGGAGCTAAAAGATAGACCTGAAGCGCATAATTTAATGAGTATTTATTCTTCATTATCAGATCAGACATTAGAAAAAGCATTAATAGAATTTTCGGGTAAGGGCTTTTCTTATTTTAAGCCAAGATTGATAGATTTGGCAATTGAAACTTTAAGTCCCATTTCACGTGAAATGAGGAGTCTCCTAAAGTATAGAGATGAAATCGATAAAATTTTAAAAAATGGAGAACAAAAAGCTAAGGAAATAGCTGAGCCAGTTTTAAAAGATGTTAAAAATTTAGTTGGGTTTGTTAATTAATTAAGTTTACTTATGGAAATTTAAAAAAAAACTGCTATATCTATAAATGGAGATAAAAAAATGTTTATTCAGACCGAAGACACACCTAACCCAGACACTTTGAAGTTTATGCCGGGTGATACTGTTTTAAAAACTGGCAGTGTTGATTATTCTAACAAAGAATCTTCAGTTAGTTCACCATTGGCTTCAAGGCTTTTTGAAATTGATGGTGTTAGCAGAGTATTTCTTTCTTCAGACTTTATTTCTGTAACAAAAGAAACTGATTTAGAATGGAATAATTTAAAACCCTCGATACTTACAGGAATAATGGAACATTATTCAAGTGGTCTACCTGCTTTAAACAATGAAAAAGAAATTAAAATTAACGACAGTGCCGAAGATAATGAGATTGTAAAACAGATCAAAGATCTTTTAGAGACTCGTGTAAGACCCGCTGTTGCGATGGATGGAGGCGATATATCCTTTTGTTCATTCGAATCAGGTGTTGTAACGCTGCAAATGAAAGGCGCATGTGCGGGTTGTCCGTCAAGTACTGCAACCTTAAAAATGGGCATTGAAAATATGCTTAGACATTATATTCCTGAAGTTACAGAAGTTAAGGCTGCAGAATTGTAATTAAACATAAAAATTTATGTTAAAAAAATATAAATTAGAAATTAGTAATCCTTGTGAAAAAAAATCTTATAATATTTTTTTTATACCATCACTTATATTATTATTACTAAGTGGTTCCCTAGGATTAGCGATTTTTAAAATAGATTCTCCTATCTTCGATTTTAGATTATTTACTAGAAATTTGAATAAACCGTCAGTTGAAACTAATCAATTGAATAAATTTAACATAAATAAAAACTATTTATCATCAGATCAAATTAATAATAAAGATATTGTGTCTGAATGGTCCAAGAAAATTATGTACTATGTAGAAAATAATCTTCCTATACCAAGGATGTATTTCCCTTATATCCCAAAAAACATTAATGAATTTGAAACTCAAACAAAAAAGAATGTATTTATAAGTATTCTCTTACCTATAGCACTTAGGGGAAATGAATTAGTTTTAGAAGAGAGAAAGCTAATGAAGGATGCTTTTTTATCAAATAACATTCACAAAATTGAAAATTTAGCAAAAAAGTATAATGTAAAAAATTTTGAAAAAATGAATTTTGGTAATCTTGCTACAAAAAATATACTCAAAGTTAAAAACGAATTATTGATGAAAATTAATAAAATCCCTTTAGCTATGATATTGTCACAATCTATAATTGAAAGTGGATGGGGATCTTCAAGATTTGCTCAAGAAGGAAATGCTCTTTTTGGAGAATGGACTTGGAAAAAAAATGTTGGAATTAAACCAAGAGGAAATTTATATGCAAATTTTGCAGTTAAAAATTTTAAAAATTTATTAGAATCTTTAAATTCGTATATTTTAAACTTAAATCGTCATCCAGCCTACTCCGAAATGAGAAAATTTAGAGCTATGAAATATAAAACTGGAAAAAAAATAACAGGTTATGATACGGCTAATTTTCTAAACAAATATGCTGAAATAGGATTTGAATACGTTACAAAAATTGAGAATATGATTAAAAGCAATAAGTTGTACAGATTTCGAAATGCTAAATTAGAAAGTTATTAGAATTAAATTCTATTTAATTATAAATTGTCTTCCTAACCATCGCCATCTATTATTTTTCCCAGCCATAGTACAATTAATTCTACCTCTACCCTTTAAAAATGGGCCACTTAATCTAACCTCAATTCTATTTTTTCCAAGTCTTTTTGTTTCTGTTTTCAATCCATTATTTGCAAAACATTTTACTGCGTTTTTTGGCTCTATAAGGTTAGATAAAGTAAAACCATATGATGGAGGATTTTTTGAAAGTACTGGATCTTTAGGCGAAAGATCAGAAATGGGCATTGGCAAGGCGTTTATTGCCAACAAAAACCTATCCATGCCACCATATTTTTCATTCATGGCAAATCTAGGCAATTCAAACATGCCTAAGCTTTTATGTGCAACTCCTGAATGTTGACCAAAAGCTGCAATAAAACCTTGTAATTTCACTTGTTCTAAAACTTCTTGGTTATATTCACCATAAGGATATGCAAAAATTTCAGGCCTACTCCCAATCTCATCAATAAATCGTTTATTAGAAATTGTGAGTTCATTAATTATTTTTTCTTTGTTAATTTTATACATATGAGGATGGGACTTTGTTTGGCTTCCAATAGTTACGCCATTATCTCTCAAGATTCGGATCTCCTCCCAACTCATATAACCAGGCGTTTTATTATCGATCACATCTGTGGAAACAAACAAAGTAAAAGGAAAATTGTGTTTTTTAAAGATAGGCCACGCATATTTATAAACTGATGAGTAAGCATCATCAATAGTTATGACAATAGATTTATCTTTTATAAGTTTAACATTATTTATACCTTGAAGAGCTTGTTCAATATTAATTATGTTATATTTAGGTTTTAACAATTCTTTGACATGCTCAAGAAATTGTTCTTTTTTAATATTTGTCGAAGGATATCTACTATCACCAAATCTATGATACATTATTACAGACGCGTAATTTACATTCTTAATTTCTTCTGTTTCATTTTCCTGTGAATATGACATATTAGGAAACATAAAAAACAAAAGTGCTAATATATAATACATCTTATCCTCAAATATTTTATATTTAAACTTTTAGCTGTTCAATTTAATATATTGTAATTTTGAATTATACTACTTTTTTTTGAATATTTATAAAAAGATGACAATGATTTTTTCTATTGAAACTAGTACATCAAATTTATCACTTACCTTGTTAAGTAATAGTAAAGTATTCAAAAAATTATCAATTAAAATAAAAAATGAATTATCTGAAATACTTATTCCAACAATAAAAAAATTCATGACAGATAATTCAATAACATTTCAAAGTGTGTCATTGTTAGTAGTAGGTTGTGGTCCTGGTAGTTTTACAAGTATTCGGGCATTAATTTCGGCAGCAAAGGGGATATATTTATCTAACAAGCATATGAAAATTTTAGGAATTAATTCTCTAGCTGGTTTAGCAATGTCTGCATTAAATGAAGCAAAAAATATAAATGTTGAATATATTCTTGCCTCAATTGATACAAAAAGAAATGATCAATTTCTGCAGTTGTTTAAGATTAATAATTGTAACAAGAGGTTGCTACCTTTTTCTGTCATTAATAACATAGAACCAATTAAAATGGAAAATTTTTCACTTTATTTAAAAGAAAACAAGTTGGTAGTTGGAAACTTTTTGTATGTTGGTTTCATTTCAAGTTTATTAAAAAATAAATCACCAAACATAAATTTCTATAAAAAATCAAACCAAATTCCAGATGCAGTTTGGGTTGGAAAACTAGGTTTATATATTACAAAAAATAGTATTAATTATAAAAGTTCAAAAATAGCTTTTGATGAGTTTAAGCCTATTTATGTTAGATCTCCTGAGATAAACTAGAAATGATTCATATTAGTCTATGTAAAAAAAGTGATTATAAAACTTTGATTCAAATTGAAAAAAGTATCTTTAAACATTCTATATTAGTAAATGAATTAAAAAACTTTGAAATGAACGACTCCCATGTAATTTGGAAAATTGAAAAAATCAAAACTATAGGTTTTGTTTGTTTTTTTCATGTAAGGGACGAAATAGAAATAATTAAGATTTGTATAATAAAATCCCATCAAAGAAAAAATTATGGATCAATACTGATCAATGAAATTAAAAAACTTAATATAAAAAAAATATTTCTGGAAGTATCAATTGAAAATGTAAATGCGATTAACTTTTATCTTAAGAATGGATTTCAAAAAATTGGTGTTAGAAAAGGATATTATGAAAACGATAAAAGCTCTCGGATAGATGCATTGAGGTTTTGCGCTAAGCTATAATAAAAATGAAATATTTAAAACTTATATTAGGAAATATCAATATTTTATAGGTACTATGGTGTTACTTAACAAAGTACGTGAAAATTTAGACTTTAAGCAGTCAAAAGGTGAAAATTTAAATTTTCTTCTTAAAAACAAAATTTTTCAAATAAAACCATTATTAAAAAATAAAATATTTCCAAAAATTGAATTTGGAGACTTCATTATTAAATTAGTAGATACCAAATCAGAGCTAAAGAAAGCCCAAGCTCTAAGATACTCTGTTTTTTATAAAGAAAAAAAAGCTAGGCCAACATTTCCAAAAAAGATGATGAGATTAGATTATGACAAAATTGATAAATTTGCTGATCACTTAATTGTAATAGATAAGAAGAGAAAAGGAATTAAAAACAAAATTGTAGGTACGTATAGATTGATACGTGGTGACGTAGCTTCAGATTTTGGAGGGTTTTATACATCATCAGAGTTTGACCTTACTAATATACTTAATTTATACAATCATCCGCAAATATTAGAATTAGGAAGATCTTGTGTTCATAAAGATTACAGAAATGGAACTACAATGAATTTTCTTTGGAAGGCGATTGCTGAATATATTAAGTTATATGACATAAATATATTATTTGGATGTGCAAGTTTTCCAGGAACAGACGTTCAAAAATATTCAAAGGAATTTTCTTATTTAAGAAGTAATTTTTCTCTACCAGATGAGATGTCAGTTAAAAGTTTAGACAATAACAATTATCCAGTTCTTAATAAAAATCATTTTAATGACAGTGATTTAAAAACTTTTGCAAAATTACCTCCACTTATAAAAGGATATCTGAGAGTTGGTGGGAGAATAAGTGACAGTTTTTTTGTCGATTATGATTTCAACACAATTGACTTTTGTGTGGTTGTCCAAACAGAGAACATAAACGAAAAATACAAGAATAAATTCTTAAGTTAAAGTGATTGATTATGACAGTTAAGCAAAATACATATTCTAGTCCAATAGACAATTTATCATTTTTAGACAATTTCATCTTTATTCTAAAGTTAATTGTTTTTGTATCATTTTCTATTCCTCTTATAATTGTGACGTTCCTTTTGGGAAAAATAATTCCCATTTTTGGGGAATGGTTACCGGTTATTTTTCATAAACTACTTATATGGCTTTTATCAGTCCGTATTGAATTAGAAGGTGAAGTAAATATATCAAATAATTGCAATCTTTATATCAGCAATCATCTATCATATTTAGACATACCTATATTAGGCTCTATATACCCATTAAGATTTATTGCAAAATCTGAAGTGGAGAATTGGCCATTATTTGGATTTTTAGCTAAATTAGGTAGAACAATATTTATAAGTAGAAACAGGTCTGATAGCCTTTATCAAAAAAATAATATTCTTAAATTATTATCCTCTGATGAGAAAATATTTATTTTTCCTGAGGGAACAACATCTGATGGGAACAGAGTATTAAACTTCAAATCAAGCTCTTTTTCTTCTGTAGAAGGTCAAAATTTTATCATTCAGCCAATAGTTATAGTTTATTCAGACTTAAATGGAATACCAATTAATAGATGGTTAAGGCCTATAATAGCATGGTATGGTAATATGGATCTTAAACCTCACCTGTCATCATTAGCACATTTAAGATCTATAAAAGTAAGATTAATATATTTAGACAAAGTGAATGCAAAAGATTTTTCTAGCAGGAAAGATCTTAGTAAATATTTAGAAAATCAAATAAAAAAAGTTTACGCTAGCGCTTTATCAAAAAAACTTACAAAATAATGTTATTGTCAGTAAATGGCATTTAATATATATGCATATTTAATGAAAAAACTTTTTATCAAAACTCACGGATGTCAGATGAATTTTTATGATTCTGAGAAAATGTCAGATTTGTTAAAACCACACGGTTATCAATTAGATAATAATGAAGATAATGCGGATCTAATAGTTTTAAACACATGTCACATACGTGAAAAAGCAGTTGAAAAAACCTACTCTGAACTAGGTCGCATTAGAGATAAAATTAAATTAAGAAAAGAAAAAACTGGTAAAAAGTCTATAGTCGCCGTTACTGGTTGTGTTGCTCAAGCACAGGGCAAAGAAATCATGAAACGTTCACCATGGGTTGACATAGTAGTTGGCCCTCAATCTTATCAAAATCTCCCTGAATTAATATCTAAGGTTGATCCTGTAAAAAATAACAAATATATAGATATTGAATTTCCTACAATTCCAAAATTTGATCATTTAAATTGTCATATCTCTGATAGGAGCCCTTCAGCCTTTTTAACTATTCAGGAAGGTTGTGATAAGTTTTGTACCTTCTGTGTTGTGCCTTATACCAGAGGAGCAGAATATTCCAGACCTTTAAATGGAATAATAGACGAAGCAAAAAAATTAGTTGATTCTGGTGTTAAAGAGATCACTCTTCTTGGACAAAATGTTAATGCTTGGAATGCTGTTGACAAAGATAAAAATATTTGGGGACTAGGAAGACTGATTGAAGAGTTAGCAAAAATCAAAGAACTTAAATTCATAAGGTATACAACTTCCCATCCGCTTGATATGGATATAGAACTTATTGAAGCCCATAGAGATATTGATAAATTAATGCCATACTTGCATTTGCCAGTTCAATCTGGTTCTGACAAAGTGTTGAAAATGATGAACAGAAAACATACTTCGGCTGAATATATAAAGGTTATTGAAAAGATCAGAGATTATAACCCTGAAATTGCAATATCTGGAGATTTTATAATTGGTTTTCCTGGAGAAACAGATAAAGATCATCAAGCTACACTGAATTTAATAAAAGAGATTAATTACTCACAAGCATACTCTTTTAAGTATTCTTCTAGACCTGGTACACCTGCTGTTGTTTTTTTTAATCATGTAGAAGAGTGTATAAAAAGTTCAAGGCTACAAGAAGTACAAGATTTACTAAGGTTACAGCAAATGGAATTTAATAAAAAATCTGTAAATTCAACTCAAAACGTTTTAGTTTTAAAAAATGGGAAAAAAAATAGACAATATTTAGGAAGATCCCCATTTAATCAATCTATTTATTTTTATTCTGATGATAATAATCTTATTGGATCAACAATTGATATAAATGTTACAGAAGCATTTCAAAATAGTTTAACAGGCATTATTAAGCCTAATAAAAATATTTGAAAGCCATTTAATTTTGAATTTTAAAATAAAAAAAGAAGAAATTAAAATTGAATTTCCAAATAATTCCTTAATAGCCTTATTAGTTGGAAATCATAGTATTAATATAATTAAACTAGAGAGATTGATTGATGTAAATATAAATTTATTCGGCAATCAGTTTCATATTTCTGGAAAACTTAAAAATATCAACTTAGCAAAATCAATTTTAACAAATGTTTATAATAAATTATCTAATGAGAAAATTGAAAATATAAAATTTGAATTTTCAGATTTTGAGACTGAATTGAGAATGTTAAGTGGTAAAAACAAGCTAAATCTTGCTCCAAGACCGAAGATAGACAAGATTATTGAGTTTAAGTTTGAAACCTGGAAAAAAACTATTGTTCCTAAAAGTATAGGTCAAAAAGAGTATTTTGAAGCATTGAATAACTATGAATTAGTTTTTGGCTTAGGCCCAGCAGGTACTGGAAAGTCCTATCTAGCAGTAGCAAAGGGCATTGATATGTTAAAAAAAGGCCTTGTTGATAAAATTATTTTGACAAGACCTGCTGTTGAAGCTGGTGAAAGATTAGGTTTTTTGCCAGGAGATATGAAAGAAAAAATAGATCCATATTTACGACCTATTTATGACGCATTATATGAGATGATGCCTGCTGATAGAGTCGAAAAAAAAATTCAATCAGGAGAAATAGAGATTGCTCCTTTAGCATTCATGAGAGGAAGAACTTTTAATAATGCTTATGTCATAGTAGATGAAGCTCAAAACACAACTTCAGTTCAAATGAAAATGGTCCTTACTCGAATAGGACAAGGTTCTAGAATGGTAATTAATGGTGATTTAAGTCAAGTAGATCTTCCTAAAGGACAGCTTTCAGGATTAAAGGAATCCGAAAAAATACTTAGTAAAATTAGAGAAATTAAGATAATCTCTCTTAAATCAAATGATGTTATTAGGCATCCAATAGTTGCTAAAATTATTAAAGCTTATGATTATTTTAATAAACTTTGAGACTATTTTAATACTATGATTACGCGAAAAGAAAAAGACAGTCACAAAACATGGAAAAACGATATCTTAAGCGTAGAAGCTATAATAGATGAATCATTATGGAACAAACAAGTAATTAATGATTTTCAAAAAAACTTAAATGAAATCTTAATTGGAATTTATCAAAAATCTGATTTGATAAATACTAATAAAAAAAATTATGTTTCTGTATTATTTGCTGGTGACAAAAAAATAATTGAGCTTAATAAACGGTTCAGAAAGATTAATTTGCCTACAAATGTTTTATCATTTCCATCTTTTATAGAAAAAAACAATGAAATTTTTTTAGGTGACATAATTTTTTCAGCTGAAACTATTTTTAGAGAGGCTAAAAGAGACAAAAAGAGTTTTAAGAGTCATTTAATTCATCTTTTTATCCATGGAGTTTTGCATTTAATTGGCTATGATCATCAAACCGAAAATAATGCAAAAGTTATGGAAAGTTTAGAAATAAAAATTTTAGAAACTTTGAATATAAATAATCCATACGAATAAGTTAAAAATAAAATTATTAAAATAAAGAAATTATAAATCAATGAAACTTAAATTTTCAAATTTTTTTAAAAAGAATAAATCAAACAATTCAGACAAAATTCTAGATAAAGAATTAGAACAATTTGTTGCAAAAAGAATTAATGCAGATGATTCAAATGGTAATAATTTAAGTCATGAAAATGAATTGCTAAAAAATCTTGCTGGGTTAAGAGGAATAACTGCGTCAGACGTTATGGTTCCAAGAGTTGATATTGTTTCAGTTGCAATGTCCGATGATTTTGATGAAATAGTAAAGCAATTAATTAAAACAAATCATAGTAGAGTGCCTGTAAGAAATGAAAGCCTAGATGATATAGTTGGGATACTTCACATTAAAGACGTGTTAGCTAATTTATTTTTAAAAGAAAAACAAGATATAAAAAATCTTATTAAAAAACCTATATTTGTATCTCCTTCAATAAGTTTGTTAGACCTACTTTATGAAATGAGAGTTAAAAGACGTCATTTAGCACTAGTGGTCGATGAATATGGTGGTATTGACGGCCTAGTAACTATTGAAGACTTAGTAGAAGAATTAGTTGGAGAAATAGAAGATGAACATGATTTATCTTCAGAATATCGCCAAGATAAATTGGAAGACGGCTCTATAATTGTAGATGCCAGGATAACAATTGATCAGCTTGAAGATCTTTTCTCATCTATAAGAAAGGAAGACTTAAATGATGAAATTGAGACACTTGGAGGTTTTATAATTAGCATAGCTGGTAGAGTTCCGGTAAAGGGTCAAGTAATAAAATATTCTCCATCAGGCTTTAAATTTGAAATATTAGAGGCAGATCCTCGGAAAGTTATTTTAGTTAAGATAAGAGGCTTAAACAAAATATTCGCATTTGAAAAACAAAATTTATAAATATTTCAATGAACAAATACTATAAATCTAAATTCTTATTTAACATTTTAATTTTTTGTTCCGCTTCAATTGCAACTTTTTCAATCCCCCCCTACTCCTTTTTCTTTTTTATCTTTTTCTTAGGTTTTGGGATCTATCTAATTACTTTACGCTCTTCATTGAAGCAAACTTTTATAGCAGGGTGGTTTTTGGGGTTTGGTTGGTTTGCATTCGGTCTATATTGGATTGGTTCAGCCTTTATGGTAGCCGATACCTATCACAAAGTGCTGATGCCTTTAGCTGTTATTGTTTTACCAAGTATATTAGCAATTTTTTGGGGAATTGCATGTGTTTTTGCTAAATTACTAACAAAAAAAAATCAATCTTCTTTATTTTTAATAATAGTTTTTTTAACTTTATTTGAATATTTAAGAGCAAAGTTGTTAACAGGTTTTCCATGGTTAATGCCTTCAATAATCTTGTCATCAAATGATTATTTAATTCAAATATTTGCATTAGTAGGAAGCTTTACAGCTAATTTATTTGTCTTTAGTTTTTCAATTTTACCTTTTGTTTTAATTTTTAACTTTAGGAGTAAATACATTATTTTTGGTTTGTTATCGATCCCTATTACAATCTTACTTTTTTCAAGCTTTGTCCGTCTCTACAATAAAGATAATAAGGTATCAGATAAGAACTTAATTACACTTGTGCAGCCCAACATAGAACAAAAAGATAAATGGGATCTTGAAAAACGAAACTCTAATTTAAATAAACTAACACAATTTTCCATTCAAAATGTTAACGAATATATAGGTGTTAATAGAATAATTATTTGGCCTGAAACAAGTTTTGAAGGTACAATACCAAATGAAATGGAATTGTTATCTGTTATTAGCAAAAGAATATTGACAGATCAAAAAGCAATTTTAGTAGTTGGGTTATTAAGAGTTGATAAAAATAAATTGTTCAACTCACTTGTCTTTTTAAACTCAAAAGGAAATATAATACATCAATATGATAAAATACACTTAGTTCCTTTTGGTGAGTACATACCACTAAGGAATAAATTTACCAAAATTGCAAATTTTTTAAGTTTGAAAGACTTCTCTAGTGGAAATATAAAACCAAACTTCACTTTAAAAGGATTTGGAAACATATTAACTCTTATATGCTACGAAATCTTATTTACTGAAGAGGTTATTTCCAGATTATCTAAAAACACTAATTTATTAATTAATATTACCAATGATGCTTGGTTTGGAAAAACAATAGGGCCCTACCAACATTTAGCACTTGCTAAAATTAAGGCTGTTGAATTAGGAATTCCATTAGCCAGAGTTGCTAATACAGGGATATCGGCTTTAATTTCACCTTATGGAGAAGAAATTACTAAAATACCTCTTTACGAAAGTGGTTCTAGAACTGCCAAATTATCTTTACCTTTAAAAAATACTATTTACAGAAAATACGGTGAGATTATTTTTATTGTTTCAATTTTATTTTTAATATTTATAAACAAAATGTATAATTATAAATTTAGAAGAGATTTTAAAAATGAGAAATAATTATTTATTTACATCAGAGTCAGTGTCTGAGGGGCATCCAGATAAGATCTGTGACAGAATTTCTGATACTGTTGTTGATTTAATGTTAAAAAAATACCCTGAAGCAAGAGTTGCTTGTGAAACGATGGTTTCTACTAACAGGACAATTATTGCTGGAGAATATAGACTTCCAGATGGCATTTATATAGAAAATCAAGAAATTGAAGATCATGTTAGAAAAGCGATTAGAGATATTGGATATGAACAAGACGGATTCCACTGGGAAAAAATGCATTTTGAATGTCATCTTCACGAGCAATCTTCAGATATTGCTGCTGGAGTAGATCAATCAGGTAATAAGGATGAAGGTGCTGGTGATCAGGGATTAATGTTTGGTTATGCATGTAATGAAACAGAAGCTTTGATGCCCGCTCCTATATTTTATTCTCATAAAATATTGAAAGAAATGTCTATAATTAGACATATGAATAAAAATAGTATTTTACTGCCTGACAGTAAATCTCAAATAACTTTAGAATATAAAGATGGTATTCCTGTGAAGACTAGTTCCATAGTTGTTTCTACTCAGCATGTTAAAGACTGTTCCCAACAAGATATTAAAAATATTGTAAGAGGTGTTGTGAAAAAAGTATTACCAGAAGGTTGGATGTGTCCAGAAGAAGAGTTTTATGTTAATCCTACGGGTATTTTTGAAATTGGTGGGCCAGACGGTGACGCAGGTTTAACTGGAAGAAAAATTATTGTAGATACTTATGGTGGTGCTTCACCTCATGGAGGTGGAGCTTTCTCAGGCAAAGACCCAACAAAAGTTGATAGATCAGCTGCGTATTTAACAAGATATTTAGCTAAAAACGTTGTTGCCTCTGGCTTGGCGTCAAAATGTACAATACAGATTGCATATGCAATAGGAGTATCTAAACCTCTTTCATTATATGTTAATACTGAAGGTACTGGAAAGATTAACGATAATAGGATTGAAAAAATTCTTACTAACTTGATTGATATGTCTCCAAGAGGTGTTAGAGAACATTTGAAACTAAATAAACCTATATATGTGCCTACATCTGCCTATGGACATTTTGGTAGGGATCCAAATGAAGGTGTTGAAGGTTCATTTACTTGGGAAAAAACTGATCTTGTTGACTTTATTCTTGATGAACTAAACAAAAGTTGAGTGTACTCTCATCTAAAGAGTTTCCAAGGTTTTATGGAAGAAGAATAGGTCGAAAACTATCTAAATCAGGTATTTTGGCTCTGAAAGAAGGGTCCAGATATATTTTACAATATGATAAATTTTCAGAAGCTTTTTTGAATTTTAACAAAAAAATAGTCCTTGAAATTGGCTTTGGTGACGGCAAAAATTTAATAAATTCAGCAAAACATAACCCTGAAACTCTCTACTTAGGTGCAGATCCGTTTTTAAACACAACTGTAAAATGTATAAAACAAATATTAGAAAATAATATAAATAACATTAAAATTTGGCCAGATGACATTAGAAAGATTTTAGATCTTTTTCCATTAAAAAGTATTTCAGAAGTAAAGTTATTGTTTCCAGATCCATGGCCTAAATTAAAACATCAAAACCGAAGATTAATACAGATTAATTTCATTAATAATATTTATAAAATTTTGGAAACAAATGGAACGGTTACGGTTGGAACAGACCACAAAATTTTAAAAAGTTGGATTTTAGAAAAGTTCCAAGCGAATAATGAATTTGAATGGCTAGTAGAGACCTCAAAAGATTGGCAAAATAGACCTAAAGATTGCTTTCTAACAAAATATGAGGAAAAAGCACTTAATGAAAAGAGAATGCCAAGTTGGTTTGTCTTTAAAAAAAAATAAAATATCTATAAATTTTTATAATCATAGTCAAAGTTATTGATTTATTTTGAAATTAAAATTATAAAGATAGTGTGAGTCTTTTGGCTCACTTTTTTTTTAATTTGAGGAATTAGATTAATTGCTTGATGAACATATTAAAGATTTATTATATTTAAGATTAAAAAAACTTGGTTATCACATAATACGTGTTAAAACTACTAAAGTAGGTCCAAAAAAAACGTTGCAGATAATGGCTGAGCGTACTAAGGATAGACAATTAAGTCTTGAGGACTGCACTTTTCTTAGCAAAGAGATATCATCATTTTTAGAAGTTGATGATCCAATTAGTTCATCTTATATATTAGAAGTTTCATCAGGCGGTCTATCGAGGCCATTGACAGTAATTGAAGATTACAAATTGTTTGTACAGAATAAAGCTAAAATTGTTTTAAAAGAAAAATTCAATGGTAAGAAAACATACAAAGGATTTTTACAGGGAATTGACGAAAACGGATACATTTTATTAGAGACTGAAGACTATGAAATGAAAGTTGACTTTTTAGAAATTGAAAAGGCAAATATTGATCCGGATTGGTCTATTAAAAATAATCAAATTATATAATTTTACTGATACAAGGAAATGCAATGGAAGTAAAATCCATACCTAGATTAGAACTAATACAAGTTGCTGAGGCTGTTTCAAGAGAGAAATCAATTGATAAGGAAGAAGTTATTCTTGCAATGGAAGAAGCTATACAAAAAGCAGCACGGTCAAAATATGGTCTTGAAAGAGATATTCGAGCTAATATAGACAGAAAAAATGGATCAATTGATATTTCTCAGTTCACTGAAATAGTTGAAATTATTGAAAACGAATTGACTCAAATGACACTTCAGGAATCTGAAAGAAAAAATCTTAATCTCACTATAGGAGAGTTTTATAAGCAATCTCTTCCGCCTATTGATTTTGGACGAATTGCGGCCCAAACAGCTAAACAAGTTATATCTCAAAAAGTTAGAGAAGCTGAGCGTCAAAGACAATATTATGAATACAAAGATCGTGTTGGTGAGATTGTTGTTGGTACAATTAAGAGAGTTGAAAATCACTCAATTACAATTGATCTTGGAAGAGCTGAGGCAATAATTAAAAAAGATCAAATGATACCTAGAGAGCAACTTAAACCTGGAGAAAGATTAAGATGTTTTATAATTCAAGTAACTCAAGAAATAAAAGGTCCACAAATCTTCTTATCGAGAGCATGTAACGAGTTTTTATCAGCTCTATTTACTCAAGAAGTACCTGAAATTTATGATGGAATCATTGAAGTCAAGGGTGTTGCGAGGGAACCTGGTAGCAGAGCTAAAATTTCGGCATTCTCAAATGACCCTAGTATTGATCCTGTTGGTGCATGTGTTGGAATGAGAGGATCCAGGGTCCAAGCTGTCGTAAACGAACTTCAAGGTGAAAAAATTGAAATTATTCCGTGGTCAGATGATCCTGTATCATTTGTTATTAATGCTTTAGCACCTGCTGTGCCTTCAAAAGTTGTTATGGATGAAGATGCAGGTAGAATGGAAGTAGTTGTCCCCGATGATCAGCTATCTTTAGCAATAGGTAGAAGAGGTCAAAATGTAAGATTAGCTTCTCAGTTAACTAATTGGTTTGTTGACATATTAACTGAAGCAGAAGAAACAGAAAAACGGCAAGAAGAATTTAGTGAGAGAAGTAAGATTTTTATTGAAGCTTTAGATATTGATGACGTCATAGCCCATTTAATGGTAAGTGAAGGATTTGTATCAGTATCTGATATAGCAGATGCCTCAATAGAAGAATTAGTTGCTATCGAAGGTTTTGATGATGAAATTGCTGCTGAATTAAGTGAAAGAGCTAAGAACTTTGTTACAATTGAAAATGAACGTATTGAAAGTTCACTTAGAAAACATAAAATAAATGATGATTTATATAATTTTGAAGATCTTAGTAAGTTAAGCCTTCTAAAACTAGTTGAAAATAATATAAAAACTTTGGACGATCTTGCTGAGTTAGATAGTGAGGAATTATTTAATATTTTAGGTGCAAGTGTTTTTCTAAATGAGGATGATGCAGGCTCAGTGATTATGAAGGCAAGACAGCATTGGTTCTCTGACGAAAATATAGAAAATTAAGTTATAATTTAAGGAATTGCAGCCATGGAAGAAAATACAAAGGGTGAAAGAAAAAAGTTAAGTCTTTCCTCAGGTGGAAAATTAACATTAAAGAATTCTGTTTCGTCATCTAAGTCTTCCAATAGCATTACTACAAACTCTAGAGCTGGAAGAGGCACGGTACAGGTTGAAGTTAAAAGAACAAAGAGACTATCAACTAGGCTTAACATCAATGAAAAAATTATTGAAAGAAATAATACTGAAAACAGTTCTGGACTAAGTGCTAAAGAAATCCAATCAAGAAGTAAGATGTTACAGGAGGGTCTAGCAAAGACAGCAGCTGAAGCTGAAATAATTGCCGCCGAAAAGGTTGAAAAGGCGAAATTAGAGGAAGCACGTATAGCCGCTACTGCATTAGAAGCCTTAGAAGCTGCATCATCTCTTGCGCCAAAGGATAAGATACTTGCTAGAAGAAAATCAGAAACCGAAGAGATACTTGAAATTAAAAAAATTGAAGAAGAGCAAAAACAAGTTCAGATTGATGCAAAAAAGTCTGAAGAAGCTGCTCTTCTAGCTGAAAGGGAAAGGCAAAAATTAGCTGATACTGAATTATTGCCAAATAATAAATTATGGACAGGAAACAAAGTTCAAGAAAAGGAAATATTTAGGGAAAATGTTAAAAAAACATCATTTAACAGAGGATTTCAAGAAAAAAGACAAGGAAAAATGACAATAGCTCGAGCTTTAGATTCAGACAATGTAAGGGTTAGATCTTTAGCGTCAATCAAAAGAAGACGTGAAAAGGCAAGGTTGCAAGCAGACCAAACACCTGCTGTAAAACAGTTTAGAGAAGTTACAATACCTGACACAATTACGGTCTCAGAATTAGCCAACAGAATGACTGAAAAAACAGCTGATGTTGTAAGAGAGTTAATGAAAAATGGTATTATGGCAACAGCAACTGAAGTTATAGATTCGGAAACAGCAGAGCTTATTACAACAGAATTTGGTCATAAACCAAAAAGAATTTCAGAATCTGATGTAGAATTAGATCTAATAATTGAAGAAAGTAATCCTAAAAATCTTTCTTTGAGACCACCTATTGTAACAATAATGGGGCATGTGGATCACGGTAAAACTTCTTTATTGGACGCTTTAAGAGAAAGCAAGGTTGCGGATGGTGAAGCGGGAGGAATAACCCAACATATAGGCGCTTACCAAATTACCACAAAATCTAGGACTCAAATTTCATTTATAGATACTCCTGGTCATGAAGCATTTTCTGAAATGAGAGCAAGGGGAGCTAATGTTACAGATATCGTTATATTAGTTGTTGCAGCTGATGACGGTATTAAACCTCAAACTATTGAAGCAATTAAACATGCTAAAGCTGCTTCTTGTCCTATTATAGTTGCTGTTAATAAATGTGACAAGCCTGAGGCAAACCCACAAAAAGTAAGAACTGAATTACTGCAACATGATCTCATACCTGAAGAAATGGGTGGAGATATTCAATGTATCGATGTTTCTGCAAAAAACAAAACAGGACTTGATAATCTGCTTGAAGCGATTGAATTACAATCAGACTTAATGGAGCTAAAGAGTGATGCTACAATAAATGCTAATGGTGTTGTTATTGAATCTAAGGTTGAAAGAGGAAAAGGTTCTGTAATAACCTTGCTTATTAAGTCTGGTACTTTAAAAGTTGGAGACATTATAGTTGTTGGAAGTGAATCAGGTAAAGTGAGAGCCTTACTCAATGATGTAGGGAAAAGAATAACCAACGCAGGCCCTTCTATGCCAGTTGAAGTTTTAGGTTTGTCAGGCACTCCTGATGCTGGTGATTTAGCCCATGTAGTAGAATCAGAATCAAGAGCTAGAGAAATAGCTGAATATAGATCTAGAAAATTAAAACAAAAAGAGGCAACTTTATCAGCAAGAGGTTCTGTTGAACAAATGTTAGCTAATATACAAGCTGGGGAGTCAACTGAACTACCTGTTATTATTAAAACTGATGTTCATGGATCCCTTGAAGCTATAAAAGTTGCTTTGGATAAATTAGGTAACTCACTAGTTAAAATAAGAGTTTTATCTGGAGCAGTAGGAGCTATTAGTGAATCTGACATAACTTTAGCTTCTGCCTCTTCAGCACTTGTGTTTGCCTTTAATGTAAGAGCTATTCCACAAGCAAGGGAACTGTCCAGGAGAGATAATATAGAGATAAGATATCATTCTATCATTTACGAATTGATTGAAGACGCGAAATTAGCCCTTACAGGTATGCTTGACCCTGATTTGCAAGAAACATTTATTGGTTATGCTGAAATTAGAAAGATATTCTCTGTATCTAAAATTGGCAAAATTGCTGGTTGTTTTGTTTATGAAGGAATAGTAAAGAAAGGGTGTAGTTTTAGATTACTAAGGGATAACACAGTGGTTCATCAAGGTATGCTCAAAACGTTAAGAAGATTCAAAGACGAAGTTAAAGAAGTTCGCGAAGGAACAGAATGTGGAATGGGCTTTGAAAATTATAATGATATTCAAGAAGGTGACGTAATGGAATGTTTTGAAGTTAAAGAGGTAGCTCGAAGTTTGGAGTCAGTCGGTAAAAAAGTTGGATAGTTATTCTAATGGTTAATAACTTTGACTATAAAATAAATAGTAAATCTAAAAATAATTCAACTAAATCACAAAGACAACTTAGAGTTGGGGAAGAACTTAGGCATTTAATATCAAACGCATTACTTCGTGAGTCCTTTTATGATCAGATTATTGAGAATAATACAATAACTATTACAGAAGTAAATGTAAGTCCTGATTTAAAAAATGCTAAAGTTTATATAATGCCTTTAGGTGGCGAAAATAAGTTTGAAGTATTAGATAGTCTGAATAAATCAAATGGACGCATAAAAAAAATAATTTCAAGTAATATTAATTTAAGGCAAATTCCTAAATTACAATTTAAAATAGATGAAACTTTTGAATATGCTAAAAACATAGAAAATATTTTGCAAAAGATTAAAAAATAAAACTTCTATTTTAATAAATAAGGTTGGTAATTATTAATAATATTAATGGTTGGATATTACTAGATAAGCAACTCGGAGTTACATCTCGTCAAGTTGTTACCAAAATTTCAAAAATATTTAATATTAAAAAAGTTGGACATGCTGGTACCCTTGATCCTATGGCAACGGGTGTGTTGCCTATAGCAGTAGGAGAAGCAACAAAATGCATATCATTTATTCAGAATAAAATTAAAAGATATTCTTTTACTGTTAAATGGGGTGAAACAACAAATACAGACGACTTAGAAGGAACAGTTTTAGAAAAATCAAATGTAAGACCTACTAAAAACCAAGTGCTCGATATATTAAATTCATTTACGGGTAAAGTGTTTCAACAGCCTCCTGCTTTTTCAGCAATTAAAATTGACGGTAAACGTTCTTACAAACTAGCTAGAAACAACATAATTGTTAAACATCAACCGAGAGAAGTAGAGATACATAAGTTAAGTTTAAAAAAGATTGAAAATTCAGATTTTGCTGAATTTGAAGTTTTATGTGGTAAAGGAACATATGTAAGGTCATTAGCTAAAGATATTGCTGAAAAACTAAATACAAAAGGACATGTTACAGCTATTAGAAGACACTCGGTAGGGAAATTCAGTGAAAAAGATACGATTTTTATAGATTTTTTTAAAGAAATAATACATAGTCCATCAATTTTAAAAAAAATGTTACCAATTGAAGCTGTGCTAGACGACATCCCGGCATTAGCTCTGAACGAAATAGAGGCGAGGAAGTTAAAGCTAGGACAAAAAATTCAATTTAATTCTTTAGAATTTAAAAATAAATTTCTTAACAAACATCCAAATTTTCAAGAATTTGAGAAATTATGTGCTATTAGAAACAATAGTCTAATAGCTCTAGTTAAAATTGAGACTGACTTAGTTAAACCAAAACGCATAATTAATACATATAAATAGAAGGGAAATACGGTGTCGATAGAAAAGAATAAAACACTCGCATTAATTAAAGACTTTGGAAATAGCAAGACAGACTCTGGTTCAGCTGATGTTCAAGTAGCTATTTTGACTGAAAGAATTAAAAATCTAACCGAACATCTCAAAAATCATAAAAAAGATTTTGGATCACGTCGTGGATTATTAAGTATGGTTGGTCAAAGAAGAAATTTATTAAAATATATCAAAAATAAAAACGAAGATCGTTATTTAGCCCTTATTAAAAAATTAGGTTTAAGAAGATAATTGTATAAAATACATAGTTACGTTTTTAAGAATGTATAAATTGAAAGAGTTTAAGAAGTAGGTAGAGGATATTATTATGTTTGAAGTTTATAGAAAAGAAGTCCAATGGGGTGGTAAATTATTAACATTTGAAACTGGAAAGATTGCTCGCCAAGCAGATGGTGCAGTTATGGTTACTTATGGTGGCACTACCGTCTTATGTACTGCAGTTGGTGCTTCAACTGCGAAACCTGGAATAGATTTTTTCCCTCTTACCGTTAATTATCAAGAAAAAACATTTGCTGCTGGTAGAATACCGGGCGGTTTTTTTAAAAGAGAAGGAAGACCCTCAGAAAAAGAAACATTAGTTTCAAGATTAATAGACAGACCGATTAGACCGTTATTTCATAAAAATTATAAAAATGAAACACAAGTTATTGCGACAGTTCTTGCTCACGATATGGAAAATGATCCCGATATAGTTGCTATATTAGGTTCTTCTGCGGCTTTAACAATCTCAGGACTACCATTTATGGGACCAATTGGTGCTTGTCGAGTTGGTTGGGATGGAGATAATTATATTTTGAATCCAACGACAGTACAAATGAAAGAAACAAGTTTAGACTTGGTTGTTGCTGGCACAACTGATGGTGTCTTAATGGTTGAATCAGAAGCATCTGAGCTATCTGAAGAAATAATGTTAGGAGCAGTTGATTATGGTCATAGCGAAATAGAACATGTAATAAAAGCTATAATAGACTTAGCCGAAGTTGCTGCTAAAGAACCAAGACCTTTACCAGAAGAGCCAAAAGAAAAAGATGAATATCTAAAAAAGATCACGCCATTTAGAAAAAAGTTTGAGAAGGCCTATAAGGAAATTGATAAATCAAATAGATCTAAAATGTTATCTCATATAAGGAATGAGATAGTTTTAGAATTTGGTGAGTTAGCTAATTCTACACTTTTATCATCTTTAACAAAAGATATAGAGGCTGATATTGTTAGAGGTAGTATCTTAAAAACTAAAAGAAGAATTGATGGTAGAGATACTAAAACAGTTAGATCAATAGTAGCTGAGGTTGGAACTTTACCAAGAGCACATGGTTCAGCGCTATTTACTAGAGGAGAAACACAAGCTTTAGTTGTAGCTACCTTAGGAACTGGTCAAGACGAACAAATAATTGATGCTTTGGAAGGTGAATATAGGTCAAAGTTTATGTTGCACTATAATTTTCCTCCATATTCTGTTGGTGAAGCAGGTAGAGTAGGATCTCCTGGTAGAAGAGAAGTAGGGCACGGAAAGTTAGCATGGAGAGCTGTTAACCCTTTATTACCTTCAGGTGACGATTTTCCTTATACAGTAAGAATTGTTTCTGAAGTGACTGAATCGAACGGCTCATCCTCAATGGCTACCGTATGCGGTACCTCACTTGCTTTGATGGATGCTGGTGTTCCAATAAAAAAACCTGTTGCAGGAATAGCTATGGGATTGATTAAAGAAAAAAAAGAATTTTCAGTTTTATCAGATATTTTAGGTGACGAAGATCATTTAGGTGATATGGACTTTAAAGTTGCTGGAACTGAAGATGGTATTACAAGTCTTCAAATGGATATTAAAATCACATCTATAACTAAAGAAATAATGGAAATTGCCTTACAGCAAGCCAAAGAAGGTAGAATTCACATATTAAATGAAATGGGTAAAGCTATAGGATCTTCTAGAGAAGTTTTAGCTGATTCTGCTCCAAAAATTACCACTATGAAAGTGAAACTAGAAAAAATTCGCGATATTATTGGACCTGGTGGCAAAATGATTAGAGAAATATGCGAAACTACAGGAGCTAAGGTAGATATTGAAGATGATGGCACAATTAAGATTGCTGCTTCAGACACAGCATCTTCCCAAGCGGCGCAAAAGAGAATCAACGACATTGTTGCTGAAGCAGAATTAGGAGTTATATACACTGGAAAAGTTGTAAAAACAGTTGACTTTGGAGCGTTTGTAAATTTTCTTGGAACAAAAGATGGATTAGTTCATATATCAGAATTGCAAAATGCACGAACTGAGAGAACCACTGATATCTGTAAAGAAGGTGACGAAGTTAAAGTTAAGGTCATAGGTTTTGATGATAGGGGTAAAGTCAAATTATCTATGAAACGAGTTGACCAAGATACTGGTGAAGATATAGAAAATAAAAAAGAAGATTAGTAAGTTATTTTAGGAGTTGTTTATGAATAATGTAATGCCAAAAAATGAGTTTATCAAATCTTGGTCAGATAATGGCGTAGGATGGGTTCAATTAAACCACGAAAACAAACTCAATCCCCTATCAGCGGGCTTTATATTAGCAATAAAGGAAGCTGCTGAGAAATTTGATGATGATTTATCTGTAGGTTGCATTGTTTTGATTGGCTCTGAAAAAGCATTTGCAGCGGGTGCTGATTTAAAAGAAATGGTCAAGCATAATTATGCATCAGTTTCAGAAACAAGATACATAGAAAATGGATGGCTTGACATACCTAAAATTCAAACTCCAATAATAGCAGGTGTTAAAGGATATGCTTTAGGTGGCGGTTGTGAATTGGCAATGATGTGTGATTTCATAATTGCCTCTGAAAACGCAAAGTTTGGTCAGCCCGAAATAAATATTGGCGCTATACCTGGTGCAGGAGGAACACAAAGATTGACAAGATCTATTGGCAAATCAAAAGCTATGTTAGCAATTTTGACTGGAGATATGATGTCTGCTGATGAAGCAGAAAAATCAGGATTAGTAGCTAAAGTTATTAGTAATGACAAATTTGACGTTTCTTTAAAAGAAATAGCTCAAAAAATTGCCAATCAATCAAAACCTTTAGCCAAATTAGCGAAACAAGCCGTTAATGTTGCATATGAAACAACTCTTGAAGAGGGTATCCGTTCTGAAAGAGCTTTGTTTTATTCAACTTTTGCACTTGAAGATCATGTTGAAGGCATGGAAGCTTTTTCAGAAAAAAGAAAACCTATTTGGAATAATAAATAGTTTTAAACTACTCTAGATCATTAGATTTAGGTATAGCTACACTATGTAACCCTCCATCTACGTGATGAATATTCCCTGTTACACCAGATGATAAATCTGAGATAAGGTATAAAGCAGAATTACCGATTTCATTTAGCTCAGGATTAAATTTTAATGGCGCCACACTCTCTGAGTATCTATATACATGGCGAGCGCCAGAAATAGCTGCACCAGCAAGTGTTTTTACTGGACCAGCTGATAAACCATTAACTCTGATATTATTTTTACCTAGATCCATAGCTAAATATTTTATTGAAGCCTCCAATGCTGACTTTGCTACTCCCATTACATTGTAGTTAGGAGTAGTTCTTTCTGCTCCAAGATAAGATAAAGTTAACAAACTTCCACCTTTAGAAGACATAAGAGGAAAAGCTGATTTAGCAGTTCTTGTAAAACTAAAAGCTGATATATCAAGTGAATTTAGAAAGTTTTCTCTACTACAGTTTACGTATTTTCCTTTTAATTCCTCTTTATCTGAATATGCGAGGGCGTGTACAACAAAATCAATTTCATGCCAAGTTTCTAAAATTTTATTAAACATATTTTCTATAGAGCTTGTCTCATTAATATCTTTGGACACATCACATTCATAAAATTTATTCGCTTTTATAGAATCCATTAAGGGAATTAATCTTTTTTTAAATCCTTCATTTTGATAGGAAAAAGCTAATTCAGCACCATGATCAGCTAAGGCTTTTGCGATGCCCCAGGCTATCGAACGTTCATTAGCAACGCCCATTATAAGCCCTTTTTTACTTTTCATTATAGACATAATATACTTTCTTAATTAAATTTAGATAATGCAATACAAGCATTTGTACCTCCAAATCCAAAAGAATTTGAAAGAGCTAAATTAATATCAATATTTTTGATGGTTTTTCTAGGTATGTCGATAGAACCTATTTCTGGATCATCATTATCAATATTAGCAGACCCAGAAATAAAATTATTGTTCATCATTAGTAATGTATAGATAGCCTCTTGTACGCCAGTGGCTCCTAAAGAGTGGCCTGTTAAGGACTTAGTGCTGGTAAGTCTTGGAAGATAATCTTTATCTTTAAAAACTTCTCTTACAGCATTAAGCTCCTGCATATCTCCAACTGGAGTACTTGTTCCGTGTGCATTTATATAATCAACCTTTTGATTAGTTTTTGCTAGAGCTTGTTGCATACATCTAACCGCACCTTCTCCACTTGGCGCAACCATATCATAGCCATCAGAATTTGCGCAATGGCCAACTATTTCCCCATAAATTTTAGCACCTCTTGCTTTTGCATGTTCAAGTTCTTCTAAAACCAGCATTCCGCCACCTCCTGCAATTACAAATCCATCTCTGTCTAAATCGTAAGGTCTTGAAGCCAATTCGGGTGTTTCGTTATATTTGCTAGACATTGCACCCATTGCATCAAATAGCACAGAGAGTGTCCAGTCAAGTTCTTCACCGCCTCCTGCAAAAACTATGTTTTGATTACCGTATTTAATTTGATCTGCTCCAATACCAATACAATGTGCTGATGTCGAACAGGCAGAAGTAATTGAAAAATTAACACCCTTAATTTTAAAAAAGGTAGCAATGCAGGCAGATACTGATGAGCTCATACACCGAGGAACCATAAAAGGACCTACCCTCTTAGGGCCTTTTTCCCTAGCGATATCGAATGATTGAAGCAAGTTGACAGTACTAGGTCCACCAGAACCAGCAATAAGACCTGTTTTGGGGTTAGATACTTCTTCAGGGGTTAATCCAGCGTTTTTAATTGCTTGCTCCATAGAAAGAACTGAATATGCCGCACCTGCACCCATAAACCTAAGTTGTTTTTTTTCAACATGATCTTCTAATTTGAGTTTTACTTCACCATGAATTTGACTTCTAAAGCCCATTTCTTTGTAAGTATCAGCTTTAACAATCCCTGATTTTTGACTTACTAGAGAGTCTTTAACTTCTTCTACATTATTACCAATAGAGCTAACTATTCCCATACCAGTAATAACAACTCTTTTTTCATTGCTCATGTTAAATCCTATTTATTTGAGAAATAATTAATCTTGAAAAAGTCCAACTCTAATATCAGAAGCTTCAAAAACAATCTTATTGTCACAAACCACCCTTCCATCAGCTATGCCTAATATAAGTTTTCTCATTATAATTCTTTTGAAATCAAGAAAATATTCTACTTTCTTAGCAATTGGCAATATTTGTCCAGTAAATTTTACTTCTCCAACAGATATTGCTCTCCCTTTTCCTTTTCCACCCATATTTCCTAATGAAAAACCTAAAAGTTGCCATAGTGCGTCCATTCCCAAGCATCCTGGCATTACAGGATCATTTTCAAAATGACACGGAAAGAACCACTTATCTGGAGTAATTTTAAATTGAGCATGAGCTGTACCTTTATCATAAGTTCCACCAGTTTCTTTAATATTGGTAATTTCATCAAACATAAGCATAGGTGGTAAGGGGAGTTTAGGAAAATCAACACCTGCTAGTCGCCCTTTAGCGCAATCAATTAATTCATGATAATTGAATGAATTTTTAAATAAAGCCACTGTAAAACACCCTTAACATTATATTTCAAAGCCTATATCAATTCTAAAAGAGAATAAATGAAATAATAATAAATTATTTACTTGTAAAGCCCCAAATATTTTTTATTTTTACCCATCCAAAAAAGTTTTTATTTTTAATAACTTCAATGTAACACCATTCCTTTTTACATTTCTTAATGTTAATTAACAAGTCTGGTAGCAATTTAGCTAGATCTTTACTTGTATCTAAAGGTCTTTTTTTAAGCAAAGTATTTGAAACAATTAAACCAGTTTTGAAAGAGGACAATAGTTGTGTGTGTATCCAACCAGATAAATTACTTCTAGTTTTAACTTTTCTCCAATTATTAAACTCAGCGATTATTTTAACAGGATATCCTTTTTGATTGATTTCACATTTTATTGGAAACTCTTTTCCAGGTCCAGTCCTGACATATGTTAATGATTTTTTTAAAGAAGCCATTCTTGGTACTTTTAAACCGCTTCCATTTATAGATTTTTTTGAATTTTCAGTTTCAGAAAGCGTTGGTTGAGAAAAAAAAATTAAATTAATTACAAGAAAAATTGTAACAAAAAATAGAAATTTGCAATCTTTAAGAAATATATAAAATTTTATATTAATCATATAGAGCATACTGGACATTTTTTATTTTTGGTCAGTTTTATTTTATCTAAACTTTGCACTAATCCATCATACAAAAATAAATATCCTGCGCTTGAATCATAATTTTTTAAAGCTATTTCTTTTATTCCTTCATTAACCTGCATACTACCAATTAAACCCGTTATTGGTCCAATTATGCCGGCCTCCCTACAATTTGTAATAGGAGCAACTTCTTCAGTTTTAGGAAAAATACATTCATAACAAGGATATTTTTTATTTACTCCACTCTTCCAAATCGCCAACTGTCCTTCCATTTGAACAGCAGAACCTGATATTAAAGTTTTTTTATATAAATGTGATAAAAGATTAATCGTATATTTTGTTTCAGAATTGTCAGAACAATCAAAAATTAAGTCAAATTTATTAATATCTGTGGATTTATCAAATTTTTTTTTATTCGATATTACAGTAATGTTGGGATTAATATTTGAGCATTCTTGTACAAGATTTTCAGCTTTATTATGACCAATCTTGTCGTTTTTATGAGCAATTTGTCTGTTAAGATTAGTAAGGTCAATAGTATCATCATCACAAATTTCTATATGTCCAAAACCTGCTGCAGAAGCATATAGCGCAACAGGACAACCTAACCCCCCAGCACCAATTATTAAACACGTTGTTCTGAGCAACTTTTCCTGACCTTTTTCATCAAAGTTTGGAATAATTACCTGTCTTGCATATCTATTTAAATCGTCATCACTAAGCATTTGTGTCTCAAATATTGGCAGTAGTAAATATTTTGTTGATTTTATCTGCTAGATTAAAGGCAACAGAATTCTTACTTTGCTCACACCATTCCTCACAATTATTTTTATCAATAAGAAAAACTTTATTAGAATCTTCTCCAAAAACTTTATTTTTACTAACATCATTGGCTATTATAAGATCAATTTTTTTAGAGATTAATTTTGATTTTGCGTTTTTAATTATATCATTAGTTTCAGCAGAAAACCCAATGACAAGATTGGGCCTTAATTTACTCTTAGATATTGTTGCTAGAATATCAGGATTTTTTAATGTTTTAAATAATAATTCCTCATTAGTTTTTTTAATTTTATTTTTACCATCAAATTTTTCATTAGCAGATGTTTTTGGAATAAATTTCCAGTCAGACACAGCGGCACAACAAATTAATATATCAGCGGGTAGTTGTGATATTGTTTTCTCAAACATTTCTTGCGCGTTTACAACTTGTATTATGTTTGCGCATTTTGGGAATGGTATATTTACTGGACCAGAAATTAAAGTTACCTTTGCACCTCTTTTAGACAATTCAGATGCTATTGCAAAACCTTGTTTGCCTGAAGACCTGTTACTAACAAATCGAACTGGATCAATATTTTCTATTGTTGGCCCTGCTGTAATTACTATTGATACATTTTTGAATTGGCTAGCTATACTTTTTCTGTTAATTATATTTGAAATTATTCTGTCATAAATAACTTTAGGTTCTGGAAATCTTCCCTTTCCACTTTCACCACAAGCCATATCTCCAACATCAGGTGCTATAAATCCAATACCTCTTCCTAAAAGTTTTTGATAATTTTCTTGTGTTGCTAAGTTGCTCCACATAACAGGGTTCATAGATGGCGCTAAAATTATTTGAGAAAATGATGCAAGTAAAATTGTACTTGCGAGATCATCTGCTATTCCATTAGCAAGTTTTGCCATAATATTTGCTGTAGCAGGAGCTACTAAAATCAAGTCTGGTTTTCTAGCAAGCATGATGTGGTTCATTTTTGATTCATCTTCAACAGAAAACAAATCAGTATAACATTTTTTTTCATTCAAGCTTGTTACTAGTAAAGGAGTAATGAATCTTTGAGCTGATTTAGTCAATACAACATCAAGATCAATGTTTGCTTTTTTCACTAACCTAATTATTTCAAGTGATTTGTATGACGCTATTCCGCCACATATAATTAAAAGCATTTTAAAATTTGAATTATCAAAATTATGGCTTGGTAAAAAATCTTCAGTGTTAATGTTGTGTTGTAAGCTTAGTGACAGTATAGCGTTGAGTTTATTTTTGGGAATTCTATTGAGTTTTCTCCAGTTTGAAACTGCTGATGGCTTTATTTTTAGTTTTTCGGCTACTAATCCTGTTCCACCAAGTAAGGAAATGAGCTGTGAAATATTATTCATTAAATCAATTACCAAAAAAATATAACATTATATTAAAATTATTGAATTTAAAATGAATTTTTTCATTTTTTTGTTAAAATTTTCTCAATTTGAACAATAATTTCAGGTATTTTCAACAAGGCCAACTTATTTTTATGAAAACACTCTTCCAAAATTTTAAAAGGATCGTGAGTATCATTTATCCATTTATCAATAAGAGGAGCAGATAAATCCCACATATTAATATCAGGATTAATTTGTCTTGTTGTACCCTCTGCCATTAACATAGTTTTTTGAAGTAAAGTAAACTGAGGTTGTACTTCAATATTAAATTCTTTAGATAAACCTAGTATCTGCCCCAATAATTTGGCTAGAGAAACTTCACCTATAGGCTTGTTTAATATTGGTGTGCAAATTGCTCTTATAGCTTGTGCGAGATGATCATGAGAAATATCTTTTCCTAACATATTTGCCTCTGAATGTATCTCTACAACTTTTTTATAATTTTTATTAAGAAGATGTGTAAGTAATAACGCCAAAAATTGACGGTCTTTATTTGATAGCCTTCCCATAATACCAAAATCAATTGGAATAAGAACGCCTTTGGGATTAATTAAAATGTTACCCGGATGCATATCACCATGAAAAAAACCATCACGAAATACTTGAAGAAAGAAAACTTCAGTGCCTATCTCAGTTATTTTTTTAATATTGTGATTAACTTTCTTTAAAGCATTTATATCATCAATTCGAATTCCCTGTATGTACTCGAGAACAAGTATGTTTTTACTAGTAAATTCCCAGTAAATTTTAGGTACTTTGTAATTTGGATTATCTTTGAAGTTTTCTGAAAGTTCCTCTGCTGCGGATGCTTCTAATGTTAAGTCAAGTTCGTTTAATGAAACTTCTGACAATACCTCAACATTTTTTGAAAGCTTTAGTCTTTTAATACTTGGGATAGCTATCTCAAGACATTTTGATACCCAGTAAAAAAAGATAAAGTCTTTAAACAATTTTTCTTTGATATTTGGCTTAAGTATTTTAATAGCAACAGTTTCACCACTTTTTAAAATAGCAGTATGTACCTGAGCAACAGAAGCGTTTGCAATAGGTTTTTCATTAAAAGAAGAAAAAATATTACCTATTGAGTCATGATTTTCTTTCTCAATTATGTTTTTTGCAATAGAACTAGAAAAAGGCTCCATATCATCTTGTAATTTTTTTAAATACTCGCATATTTTTTTATCAACCAGGTCTGGCCTTGTTGATAAAGCTTGCCCAAACTTAATATACCCTGGACCTAAATTAATTAAACAACGGAGAAGTTTTTTTCCTATTTCATCTTTGTTTTCTGAATAAATGAGTAAATTTAAAAATTTTAAAGTTAAATTTAGTTTTTTATTAAAAAACGGTTTATCAATTAAAAGCGTTAAAGTACCTGCTCTCACCAATTTAAAAAATACAAAAAGACCTAATACACAAAAGTACGGTGTTTTCCATATTGGATACTCTAACCTTTGTTTTATTTGCATTTAAATTTTCCATCCAGAATGAAGTGCAACTATACCATTTGACAGATTCCTGTATTTAACTCTTGAAAAACCAGCATCTGAAAACATTTGAGCAAGCTCAGGTTGGGTAGGAAATTGTCTTATGGATTCAACCAAATAATTATATGCATCTTTATCCCCTGTAATTTTCTTGCCTATGGAGGGCATAAAAATAAATGACCACGTATCATACAATTTTTTGATCGCATCATTTTCTACATGGCTAAATTCCAGACAAATTAATCGACCTCCAGGCTTTAATATACGATATATTTCTTTTAAACATTTAATTCTATCAGTAATATTTCTTAAGCCAAATCCAATAGTCGCTCTTTCAAAATAACCTTCGGTTGCAGGAATATTTTCAGCACTAGCAATAGTCCATATTATTTTTTGTGATGTATTACTTTTGTTCTGACCTGTGTTTAACATTTCTTGGTTTATATCATACACATAGGCACTACCCCCACCTGCGTTCAAAAATTTTTTAGCTATGTCTCCAGTACCTCCTGCAATATCAGCTAATTTTTGATTTCTCTGAGGTGCCAACCAATTAATTAGATCATTTTTCCATAATCTATGTATTCCAAAACTAGTAAGGTCATTCATTAAATCGTACTTACTAGCAACTGAATCAAATACTTTATTAACTAACTTCTGTTTATCAGATCTTTTTACAGTTTTATATCCAAAGTCAATTTTTTGATCATCTTTATTTAACATTATAATTCCAAATTACTATATGATAAAATCAAATATACTTTTTTAATTTATTTAAAGATACACAAAAAAGGATAAAAGATGCCAGAATTACCAGAAGTAGAAACAGTACGTCTGGGTTTATCTAAAATTGTTTATAACTCAAAAATTGAAGACGTAAATGTACTTAGAAGTGATTTAAGATGGAAAATAAAAAAAACTTTGAAACATGATTTAGAAAATGATTATTTCAAACAACCCCTTAGAAGAGGAAAATATATATTAATACCTACTATTAAAGATAATATTTTTCTTATTCATCTAGGTATGAGTGGACAAATAAAAATTAGAGACAATTTTGAAAGTATTTTTAAACATGATCATGTAAGAGTGACAATAAAATCTGAAAACGATAAGAGGTATTTTATTACCTACAATGATCCAAGAAGATTTGGATTCATTGACCTGTTTCATAAAAAAGAAATTAATGAGCATTTCTTATTAAAAAAGTTAGGCGTTGAACCTTTTGAAAAAAATTTTACTGTTGGTTATTTACACACGATGTTTGATAAAAAGATGAAATGTATAAAAGATATTCTTATGGACCAAAGTGTTATTGCAGGTATAGGGAATATTTATGCTAGCGAAATTTTGTTTAAAGCAAAAGTGAATCCCCACAGGAGCGCAAAAACTCTAAATAATGAAGAAATAAAATCAATTATTGGAGCTACAATAGAAATTTTAAAAAAATCAATTAATGTGGGTGGAACAACTCTCCAAAATCACTTGCAACCTAATGGAAAACTTGGTTACTTTTTTCAAAACCTTGAAGTTTATGGTAAAAAAAATAAAACATGTAATAAATGCAAGTGTTTAATCTCATTTAGTACAATAAGTAATCGTTCAACATTTTATTGCAGTAATTGTCAAATTTAGGATAACCATAAACAAACAAAATTTCTTATTTAACTTGACATTTAAATTAAAAAAAACTAATTCACTGTTAATAATGTTACTAGGATACAATAATGGCTAATCATATTTCAGCTAAAAAAAGAATAAGACGTAATTCCAAAATGGAAGTAGTTAATAAAGTAAGAAAAAACAGAGTTAGGTCATTTATAAAAAAAGTTGAGTTAGCCATAGAAAAAGATGATAAAAAATTAGCCGAAAAAGCTTTCATTCTCGCTCAGCCAGAGATGCACAGATCTGTGACTAAAGGTGTTTTTAAAAAAAATACTATTTCGAGAAAGTTATCTAGATTATCAGCAAGAATAAAAAATATAGCTTAATTTCGAGATCTGATATTATAACCTTAAGAACAGTTTGGTATATTTTTATAAATTTAATATTAAAAAAATAATAAAATTAACGATTCGTGGCAATCAATAATATCTTATTATTAAAAAAATTTTAAAATCTAGTAATTAGTAAATATATTACTTGATAAAATTTTTATATTAAAAAAAATATATCTTCTTAAGAATCATAATAATTTCAATGTAGTAACCTAAATTATTAGAAAATTAACTCAAAAACAAATACTTAAATATTTAAAATTATTAAAAAATTTAAATGATAAATAAATTTTTTAATTTTTTTAATCCATTGTTTTATAGAAGTTTTTTTGTGAAAAACAAAAATCAATAATTTTTTTTTATTTATTATGCATTATGCATATTGCAGATGACAATAAGCTATATAAAATCAAAAAATTATTTTTAATATAAAAAGTCAAAACTCTAAAGTATTAAACCATCTGTTTTAAGAAGTATTTATTTAAATGAGCAAAATTAGATCATATTTTGAGACAAAAAAAACTAAAATCGAGATAAATCAGGATTTAAAAGTTTTTAGATCCTTACAAAATGACAATTGGAAAAAAACTAAACATCTTATTTCTAAAAATATTAAGGAAGTAGTATGGAAAGCATGGATAGAACCACTCAAATTTATTGAATATGAAAAAAAAATACTTCATTTGTCTACGGACTCTCAATTAATTTCAAACAGAGCTGAAACGCAGTATTATGAAAATATTTTTTTTGAGGCGTCAAAATATTTTGAAGGATTAACAAGAATTACTTTTCACACAACAGATAGGGTCCAGGCTATTAATTCTTTCAAGATTGAAAAAAACTATAAACCCAAGGTTGATACTTTAATACACAATGACCTTTCATTTGTAGACACTATGTCTATGAAAATTAATACAAAATTTACTTTTGATAATTTTGTAGTTGGCACCACTAATCAAATGCCCTACGCAGCTTCCAAAAGGATATGCGATGTAAGCTCTTTTATTTATAATCCACTATATATTCATGGCAATGTAGGGATGGGAAAGACTCACTTATTAAATGCAATTGCAATAGAATTAAAGCATAAAAATCCAAACATTAAACTTCTATTAATGTCTGCAGAACGTTTTATGTACCAGTTTATAAAATCTATAAGACAAAAAGATACTCTAAAGTTTAAGGATCAATTTAGATCTATCGATGTTTTAATTATTGATGATATTCAATTTATTGGTGGCAAAGGCTCAACTCAGGAGGAGTTTTTTTATACATTCAATAACTTGATAGATGATGGCAAACAAATTATAATTTCATCTAATAAATCACCCGTTGAATTAATTGACTTGGAAGAGAAACTAAAATCAAGATTAGGAGGAGGTCTAGTCGTTGATTTTCTTCCAACTAATTATGAATTAAGACTGGATATACTTAGAAAAAAAGTTAATTTATCTGGAATAAATATACCGTTAAATGTTCTTCAATTTTTAGCTAATAAAATTATAAGTAATATCAGAGAATTAGAAGGTGCTTTAAATCGAATTTGGGCAAATCACGAACTTACAGGTAATGATATAACTCTAGAAAACTCTGAACGCTTATTATCTGATATTTTATTAGTCAACGAAAAAAATATATCTATTAATTTTATACAAGAGCAAGTTTCTCTATTTTATAATTTAAAGTTATCTGATATGACTTCTTCAAGACGTTCAATTAATATTGCCAGACCTAGGCAGATTGCTATGTATATTTGTAAGGCTATAACTAGTTTTTCTTATCCTGAGATAGGGAAAGCCTTTGGAGGAAAAGATCACACTACAGTAATGCATGCAGTAAAAAAAATTGAAGCATTATTACTTGTAGATCAAAAATTAAAAAAACAACTTTCCGAAATAAAAATATCCATTGTTTCTACTTAATGATGCCCTCATTTAAGGAAGATTACTTATATGTAATTGCTTGCTGAAACAAGTCTAAACATGTTATAATAAAACTATAATATTTATGTTTATTTGCAAGCGATTGAGGTTAAATTATGAATTTTACAATTGATAGAAACGCACTTCTTAAACCACTTGGACATATATATTCTGTCGTTGAAAGAAGAAACACAATTCCAATTTTGTCTAATGTACTAATAGAAACAAATTCGTCAAAAGTCTCATTTACAGCTACAGATATGGATATGGATATTGTGGAAGTTACAGCCTGTGTGATTTTAAACCAAGGGAAAGTAACACTAGCAGCCCATACTCTTTATGATATTGTTAGAAAGCTCCCTGATGGAGCTGAAATTAAAATTGAGCAGGTTGATTATAATGTTCAAGTTTCAGCGGGTAAATCTAAATTTATTCTTCCAACTTTGTCAGTAGACGATTTTCCTGTAATGACAGAAATTGAAAAAGGTAATGAATTTTCTATAGAATCTGTTGATCTTGCGAGTTTAATTGATAACACTAGATTTGCAATTTCTTCAGAAGAAACAAGATATTACTTAAATGGCATTTTTTTTCATGTTCCTGAACCAAACAAAGACAAGTTAAGGGCTGTTGCAACGGATGGGCATCGTTTAGCTCAAGCTGAAATTCCACTTCCCCAAGGAGCTGAAGCTATGCCAAGTATAATTTTGCCAAGAAAAGCTGTTGGAGAAATTAGAAAATTAACTGATGGAACTGATGGTAAAATTAAAATCATTATTTCTAACACTAAAGCAAAATTTATTTTTCCAAATTCCGTTTTGACAACAAAACTGATAGATGGTTCATTCCCAGATTATCAAAGAGTTATACCAAAAGAAAATCTAAATAAGTTAACAGTCTTAAACTCTGATTTTTCAAAAGCAATTGATCGAGTTTCCACTGTATCTATGGAAAAATCAAGAGCTGTAAAACTTTCGTTAAATAAAAACTTATTATCGTTAAATGTTAATAGTCACGATTTAGGCAATGCTTCTGAAGATTTAGAAATAAACTATAATCATGATGATTTAGACATAGGGTTTAACGCAAAATATCTTCTAGATATAGCGTCTCAAATCCAAGGAAAAGACATAGAAATTTTATTATCAGATTCAGCATCACCCGCTTTGATTACTGATCCAGATCAAGACGGTGTTATTTTTGTCTTAATGCCTATGAGAGTTTAATTTATTTATAAGTTCAAATAAGTAAATCTGGGATAAAAATGAAAAATAATATTTTAGACTTCAAAGATGAAATTCAAACAGATGAAAACTCAAACAAATTTTATATAAAAAAATTAAATTTAAAAAATTTTAGAAATCATGTTGATTTAAATCTAAATATTAGGAAGGATTCTTTATTAATTTATGGAGATAATGGTTGTGGTAAGACTAACATTCTTGAAGCTATTTCTTTATTAAATCAAGGTAAAGGCCTTAGAAAGTCAAACATTGAAGATTATTTAAATCAGAAGATTTTGCTTCAAGGTAGTTACAATACTTGGGGAATAAATGCGGACTTTGTGTGCCCCAAGGGTAAGTTTAACATTGGTACAGGACTCAAAAAAGATACGTTCAAAAATTCGAGAGTAGCTAAAATTAATACTCAGAAATGTCCCTTAAGTTCACTAGGAAAAATTTTAAAAATCTCATGGATTACTCCTCAAATGTGTATTTTATTCCAGAATGGTATGAGTGAAAGAAGACGTTTCATAGATAGGCTTACTTCCTCGTTGGATAGTTTGCATTTAAATAGAGTATACAAATACGAAAAACTGCTAAGACAGAGAAGCAAAATTTTGATGCAATCAAAAAGTGATAAAACATGGTTGGATGCTGTTGAAAGTCAAATTTCTGAACTTTCTGTTGCTATCACAGCTAGTAGATTAGAGATGGTGGAGGCATTAAACGATTTATATAATGAAGAGTTAAATGATAATTATTTAATAGACAATTTTCCTCCTGCAGTTATGAAATTGACAGGAAAAATTGAAGAGCTTCTCACTAAAAAACCAGCTTCAGTAGTAGAAGGCATTATAAAAGATAATTTAAAAAAATCGCGTTTTTCTGAAGAAGAAAATATTTTTGGACCCAATAAGACAATAATTGAAATACTTAATAGAAAAAATAATAAGAATGTTAATTACGCATCAACTGGTGAACAGAAACTTTTATTAATTTCAATTATTTTATCACACGCAAGAATGCTAAATAAAAATTTTAATATGGCGCCTATTTTATTGTTAGACGATATTGTAGAGCATTTAGATAAAAAACATAGATGTGCGTTGTTTTTAGAGATATCTAGGCATGAAGGTCAGTCATGGTTTACTAGTACAAGTAAAGAAGCTTTTGCAGATTACCCAACTTTAATTGATAGAATAAATCTTCCTGAAATAATGTGTCAATTCAAAGGTAAATATAATTTACAATATGGAGAAAATTAGATGTCTGAAAAAAATATAGAAATAAATAATACAGATTATGACGCAGACTCTATTAAGGTTCTCAAAGGGTTAGATGCTGTTAGAAAGCGGCCCGGCATGTACATTGGTGATACTGACGATGGTTCAGGTTTACACCACATGGTTTATGAGGTTTTAGATAATTCTATAGATGAGTCATTAGCAGGTCATTGCGACCTTATTCAAGTAAAATTATTAAAGGATGGTTCTGTTACTATAAGTGATAATGGAAGAGGTATACCAGTAGATATTCACCCTGAAGAAGGTGTTTCAGCAGCAGAGGTCATTATGACACAATTACATGCAGGTGGAAAATTTGATAACAATTCTTATAAAGTATCGGGTGGATTACATGGAGTTGGTATTTCAGTTGTAAATGCATTATCGGAAACATTGGTTTTAACCATCTACAGAAACGAAAAAATATATGAGATTAATTTCAAAAATGGCGTTGCTACAGACCGTTTGAGGATTGTGGGTGAAGAAAATCAAAAAACGGGTACAGAAATCAATTTTAAACCAAGTAAAGAGACTTTTACTAAATGTAATTTTGATTATCAAACTCTAGAGCATCGAATTAGAGAGTTGGCATTTTTAAATAGTGGAGTCCATATCGATTTAATTGATCAAAGAGAAACAGATGAAAAAAAAGTTTCATTTTTTTATCAAGGAGGTTTGAAGGCGTATATAGAGTATCTAAATAGATCTAGAAATGCTATTCATGAAGTTATAGCTACCACTCACGAAAAAGAAGGTATTACTGTAGATATTTCTATGGAATGGACAGACGGATACCATGAAACCACTCTTTGTTTTACAAATAATATTCCACAACGAGATGGAGGCACTCATTTAGCTGGTTTTAGAGCGGCTCTTACTAGAGTAATCAACTCCTATTCTATTAATTCTGGTATTGCAAAAAAAGAAAAGCTTCAATTATCAGGTGAAGATTGTAGAGAAGGATTAACTACTGTACTATCCTTAAAAATTCCTGACCCAAAGTTTTCAAGTCAAACAAAGGATAAATTAGTATCAAGTGAAGTCCGTCCAGTAGTAGAGCAATTAGTTTCAGAATCTTTGAACCAATGGTTTGATGAACATCCAACAGAAGCTAAAAAAATAGTAGCAAAGGCATACGAAGCTGCAAGTGCGCGTGAAGCAGCTAAAAGAGCTCGTGAATTAACAAGAAGAAAAGGTGTTATGGACATTGCAAGTCTTCCAGGTAAATTAGCAGATTGTCAGGAAAAAGATCCATCAAAATCAGAAATTTTTTTGGTTGAAGGTGACTCTGCAGGTGGATCAGCTAAACAAGGAAGAGACAGGTCTAATCAAGCTATTCTTCCATTAAGGGGAAAAATTTTAAAT